>NZ_CDRMUA020000001.1:0-285000 GCF_977007025.2 Azospirillum largimobile | reverse complement strand
TGGTCCATGGGGCGGCAAACCGGAACTGGAGCTGGCGCCGTCGCCGACGCCACGACGAAAGTCTTACTCCACCGTTATAGCGGTTTGCCCGCCCCAACCGTCAGTGTTTTCCGCAGCTGCGACAAGGTGCGGAGCCTTGCCGCAGTCACCAGCCGCCGGTGGACAGCCAGCGGTCGACCATGTCGAGCCGGTCCCAGCCCCAGAAGGGCTCGCCGTCGACGATGATGAAAGGAGAGCCGAAGACGCCCCGCTCCACCGCATCGTCGGTTTCCGTGCGCAGCCGATCCTTGACCATCGGATCCTGCAGCGCCGCCGTCACCGCCGCCCGGTCGATGCCCAGGCTGCCCAGCGTCCGGCCGGCGATCTCCGCCACCGTTTCGGCCGGGCCGATGTCGCGCCCTTCGGCGAAATGCGCATGATAAAGCGCGCGGGCCAGCAGCTTCGCCTGCTCGGGATGCTCGTCGGTCAGCCAGTAGAAGGCGCGCGAGGCGGCGACTCCGTTGACCGGGGCCGAGTCGGGGAAGGTGAAGGGCGCGCCGGTCAGCCGGGCGATGCGGCCGACGTCGTGGGTCAGATACTCCCCCCGCAGCGGCTGCTGCAGGTTCGGCTTCATGCCCGTCACCTTGAAGATGGCGCCGAGCAGGACCGGGCGCCAGGTGACGGCGCGGCCATGCTTGGCCGCAAGTTCGTCGATGCGCAGGCTGGCGAAATAGCCGTAGGGCGAGGCGAAGTCGAAATAGAAATCGATGGGATCCGGCACGCGCGTTTCCTCTCCGCTGCTTGATTGGGCAGTTTTGCGGAAAGGCTAACGCGGGCGGGATTCAGCGTCCAGGGGGCGTAGGAGGCATCGGAGGGGAGGATGGCCGTTCCCCGGCCCGGAACCGGTCAGACCGTGCGCACCTTGGCGTCAAACACATATCCGGCGCCGCGTTCGGTCTTGATGATGCGGGGTTCCTTCGGGTTCGCCTCGATCTTGCGGCGCAGGCGCAGGATCAGCACGTCGATGGAGCGGTCGAACACCTCCGCCCCGTCGACGCGGGTGAGGTCGAGCAGCTGGTCGCGGGTCAGCACCCGCTGCGGCCGCTTCACGAAGGCGGCGAGCAGGCCGAACTCCGCCTTGGTCAGTTCCACCTCGCGCCCCTCCTGCCCGCGCAGGCGCTGGGCGGTGAGGTCGAGTTCCCAGTTGGCGAACTGGACGACGGCGCGCAGTTCATCCGGGTTGCGCGGCGGACGCGCGTCGTTGGAGACGCGGCGCAGCACCGCCTTGATGCGGGCCAGCAGCTCGCGCGGGTTGAACGGCTTGGTCAGGTAGTCGTCGGCGCCCAGTTCCAGCCCGACGATGCGGTCGACGTCCTGGTCCTTGGACGACAGGATGATGACAGGGATCTGCGATTCGGTGCGGATCTGACGGACGAGGCCCAGCCCGTCGCCATCGGGCAGGCGCAGGTCGCAGACCACGAGGTCGACAGGGTCGCCGTCCAGGGCCTGCTTGGCCGAAGCGGTGTCGTGCGCCGTGGTGACCCGGTAGCCTTCCCCCGCCAGATATGAGGCCAAAAGCTCCCGAATCGGCTCATCGTCGTCGACCGCGAGAATGTGCATGCCTGTTACCTCCCCAAACCTTCTTATCTCACGCGCGAGCGCCACGCAATGCGTTACAACCCCGTAACGGCTGCGGCTGCCTTGCCTTCCGCATGAGTTGGTTGAAATCGCATTCTGCACCGGCGACACAAAATCACCCTTTCACGGACATTAACCAGAAACACGCTGCGGTTTAAATGCCGACCATCGAACAGGGGACGGCCGCCCGCCGCAGGGCGCCGGACCCATGCCGTGATGGGAGAAGCACAGCCATGTCGAACGTCGATCATTGCCTGGAGCGTCTGGCCCTGCTCGACCGCGCCGATCGCCTGCTGAACGAGGTGCGGGTCTATGGACAGCACGGGTCGGTCCGCGAAACGCTGGCGCAGCACCGGCTGCTGCTGGGCGAGGCGAGACGCCACCTCGACTCGGCGCGCTCTGTCGGCCGGTTCGGCTGACGAACGGCGAGGGACCGCGACCATGCCCGGCTGCAACGCCCCGGTGCCGCTGGTGCCGCCCCAGCGCGCCCCGTCCCCGACTGCCAGGACGGCTCGGCGCCTGCCCGCCGACGGCAACCGCCGTCCGGCGCAGGAGCGTTGCGCCCACCATTCCGCACACCTTACGCCCTGCGGACCGGCCGCCCTGCCCCGCCCGGTCGCGCCGGCTCCCGCACCGCTGTGGCATATGATGATGGAACGCTGGCTGGCGGCCACGCCCTGACGGAATCCTGCCTCCCGGCACCCGGTCGACGGACTGCGACGCTCTCCCTATTCCCGCCCGATTTCACGCCTAAGCCGGTGATCGGGAGTCACAGAAACGGAGAGACCCATCATGACCCGCGCCATCCTTCTCGCCTCCACCGCCCTGCTGATGGCGGCACCGGGCGCCCTGGCGGCGACCGGAGCGGCCGATGGACCGGGGGGCAACGGACCGGGGGGCAGGCAGTTGGCGCTGACGCGGGTCCTGCTGTCCACCGGCGGAGTCGGTTACTTCGAATATGAAGCGACGGTGACCGGCGATGCCGACCTGTCGCTGGAAGTGCGGCGCGATCAGGTCGACGACGTGCTGAAGAGCATCGTGGTCTATGACGACAAGGGCGGCGTCGGCACCATCGGCCTGCCCGGGGCGGAGCCGCTGGACACCGCCTTCCGCGAACTGCCCTTCTCGCCCGGCGACCTGACCTCCCCCGCCGCGCTGCTGAGCGCCATGCAGGGGGCGGAGGTCACGGCCGGCGGGTCGCGCCAGCTGACCGGCCGGCTGATGTCGGTGACCGAGGAGACGGTGCGGTTGCCCGGCAACGACGGCGCCACCGCCACCCGGCACCGGGTGACGCTGATGACCGCCGACGGCCTGCGCCAGCTGGTGCTGGAGGAGGCCGACACGCTGCGCTTCACCGATCCGGCGGTGCAGGCCCAGATCGACAAGGCGCTGTCGGCGGTGGCGGACAATGCCCGGCGCGAGCGGCGGCGGCTGACCGTTCACAGCAACGCGCCCCGCGATGCGCAGGCGAGCGGCGAGCGCCGGGTCCGCGTCGGCTATGTCGCGGCGACTCCGCTGTGGAAGGCGACCTACCGGCTCAGCCTGGGCACCGACGGCGCTGCCGCACAGGAAGGGAAAGCCCAGGATGGGCCGGCACAGAATGGAAAGGGCGCGCTGCAGGGCTGGGCGGTGCTGGAGAATCTCAGCGGGGAGGACTGGCGCGGCGTCGACCTGACGGTGGTGTCGGGCAACCCGGTCACCCTGCGCCAGGCGCTCTACACGCCATATTTCGTCGAGCGGCCGGAAGTGCCGGTGGAGGTCCTCGGCCGGGTGCTTCCCAGCGCCGACGAGGGCACGGTGACCCTGGACGATGCCCGCGCGGCGATGCGCCCCCAGGCGGAATCGTCGCGGGCCGCGCCGCCGCCGGCCGCCGCCATGGCCGCTCCCACGCCGATGGCGCCCGCCCCCGCTCCGATGGCCGAGCCGCTGGCGAAAACGGCGCCCTATGGTTCCGCCGCCGGCACGCCGGCCGTCGCCGCCGTCCGCAGCGCCGAGGCCGGGGCAGCCGAGGGCGCCCAGGTGCTGTTCCGCTATCCGCAGCCGGTCAGCGTTCCGAACGGCGGGACCCTGATGATGCCGATCGCCGCGCGCGCCCTGCCGGTGGAGCGGGTGGCACTTTACCAGCCCGCCAGCGATGGCCGCCACCCGCTGGCCTCGCTGCGGCTGCGCAACGACGGCGACACCGCCTTGCCGCCGGGGCTGCTGACCTTCTACGACCGTGCTTCGAAGAGCGATGGCACCGGTGCTGCAACCAGCGCTTATGTCGGCGACGCCCGCATGGCGACGCTGCCGGCGGGCGACAGCCGGCTGCTGTCCTTCGCCGTCGATCAGGCGGTGACCATCGACCGCGAGGAGAAGCCCAGCCGCCGGCTGTCCCGCGCGACCATCGCCGACGGCGTGCTGACCCTGTCGGTGACCGACCGGCAGAGCACCACCTACACCGTTGCCGGCGCCCCCGACGGTGACCGCAGCCTGATCATCGAGCACCCGCGCCGCCCCGGCTGGGAGCTTGCCGAACCGGCGGGCAACAAGCCCGACGCGACCGCCGCCGCCTACCGCCTGCCGCTGGCGGTGCCGGCCGGCAAGACGGCGACGCTGACCGCCACGCTGGAGCGGCCGCGGCAGGAGCGCATCGTCCTGACCGACCTAACGGCCGACCAGATCGCCGCCCGCGCCGACGCGGCCGAACTGCCGCCGGAGGTGCGTCAGGCGCTGACCACGCTGGCCGGCCTGCGCGCCGCCGTCGCCGAGAAGGAGCGCCGCATCGCCGAGCTGGAGCGCGACCGGGCGGAGCGCATCGCCGACCAGGACCGCCTGCGTGAGAACCTGAAGGCCCTGCCCGCCGGCAGCGACCTGCACAAGCGCACGCTGGCGAAGATGGCGGAGGCCGAAAACCGCCTCGACGCACTGGCCCGCGACCTGACGACCGCCCGAGGCGAAGCGGAGGCCGCCCGCCAGACCCTGCGCGAGCGGGTGAAGGCGCTGGCGATCTGAGGGCGCGGCAGTCGCTTAAAGCCCCTCTCCCCTTGCGGGAGAAGGGCTACTCGCGTCCAGAAGTCTCGGCCCCCTCGCGGCACCCCTCACCCCGCACGGTCCAACTGCTTGAGGAAGCCGATGTAGCGGTTGATGTCCTCCATCCGCCGGGCGTGGTCGTTCAGGTCGGACAGGCGGCCTTCGATGGCCCGCTGTGCGCCCTCCACCTCGTCGATGACGGCGTTGATGTCGGTCTGCAGGGCGTGGGCGGCGGTGGCGGCCTCGTCCATGCGGACGCTGGTGTCGTCCAGCTGGCTGCCGACCGAGCGGACGGAGGTCACCACCTGATCGATGGCGCGGCGGGTGTCGCCCAGCGTCTGCTTGGTGTCGTTGGCCAGCTTGCGCACCTCCGCCGCGACCACCGCGAAGCCCCTCCCCGCCTCGCCGGCCCGCGCCGCCTCGATGGTGGCGTTGAGCGCCAGCAGGTTGGTCTGGCTGGCGATGCCGTCGATCACCGACAGAACCTTTTCGATGCTCTTCACCACGGTGGACAGCTGGCTGAACTCACGGACCAGCTCCTCCTTCCGCTCGGAATGGCCTTCGAACAGGCCGGCATGGCGGGTCAGCGTCGCCTCGATGGCGGACATGGAGCCGCCGATGCGCGCGGCGTAGCTGGCGGTTTCCTGGACGCCGCTGTTCAGCGTGACAAGGGCGTCGAGGTAGCTGTGCATCCGCTCGATCACGCTGTTGCGGATGCGGCTCAGCAACTCCAGCCGGTTGTAGCGGGTGGCGATGAAATAGCTCTGGAACCGGGCGTAATGGACCGGAAAGCGGTCGACCATGTCGTCGGAAAAGGCGGTGCCGGGCGGGACCTCGAAGAACATCAGGGCCGACAGGGTTTGGTTGATGTTGATGCCCAGCAGTTCGCCGAAGGTGGAGAAGCCGGCGGCGGCCAGCCCGTCGAAGGCATGCACCCGCGACAGCTGGTCCGGGTTGTTCAGACGGCGCAGGATGCAGTCGTTCAGGATGGCGCCCACCGGCCGCGGCTTGTCCCGCAGATAGGCGGCGAGGTCGTCCTCCGTCTGGCGGACGAAGTCGGTGGCCTCCACCAGGCACAGCGAATCGCCGGGATTGACGTCGCAATAGAAGGCGACCTCCCCCTTCTCGAAATCGAAGCCGGAGATGGAGCGCACGAACAGCTCCCCCTCCATCTCGATGGCGAAGGTGTTCTTGGCGAGCTTGGCCGGAAGCTCCTGCGGCTTGCAGCGCAGCGCCTTGGCCAGCGCGTCGATGAAGCTCACCACCTCGAAGCCGTCGCGGTCGATCACGCCGCGCACGATGCGGCGCATCGGGTCGGCGTCCACCACCGCGAAGCGGGTCTGGGTCGGACGGAAATTCTGCGACTTGAAGATGCCGTAACGGATGCCGGGCGCCATCTTCAGGAAGATGGTCAGCGCCGAATTCTCCAGCACGCGCTGGCCGTCGAACAGGCGGGTGTTGCGGAAGTCCAGCGTGCCGCCGGCCGAGCCGCCGATGAACAGGCAGGGGAAATGGCCGGAGCGGTAGACCGCCTCCATGAACCAGCTTTCGCTGGCCGACAGCCCGTCGATGAAGGTCAGCGCCACCGTGTCGTGGCTGTCGACCGCGAAGGGAACGCGGACGCGGTCCAACTCGCCGCGGATCGCCTCCACCCGTGCAGGGACGTCACGGGTCGGCCGGCCGCCGCGCAGATCCTCGCAATGCAGCGGGACGGCATGGATGCTGATCCCCGCGAACAGGCGCGGGCTGAAGGATTGCAGGACCACGCTGTCCCAGCGGTCGCCCGCCTTGCGGTAGAGCGGCTGTCCGTCCGCCGCGCATAGCTCGCCCGCGGTGGAGACCAGCACCAGCTGCGTGGCCGGCGGCAGGGCGGAGCGCACCGCGCGGGCGGTGGCCGCGAAATCGACATGCGGCGAGACGAAGCCGACGACCAGCGCCGGGGCGCCGGCGGCGAAGCCCAGCCCGTCCAGTGCCGTGGCGCCGATCTGTGCGGCCGGCAGGCAGAGGCTGCGGATCGGCGCCTCCGCCGGATCGGCTGCGGCGGTCGCGATGGCCGTATTGCCGGACTCGGCAGCATTCGGACCGGTACCGGAGGAGGCGGTCGCGGAGTCGGAGCGGAAGAAGGACAGCATGGCGGGCGATTCCTCGGACGTCTTGTTTGATTCCGCATGCCAGCCGCGTCGATCGTTTCGCCGACGCCCTGCCACCGGAAATTTTGCGGATAGTTTAGCTCCCGATCGGTGGCTTCGCTCATCGGGGGAACTCCTTATCCAGCCGTGGCATGGGGTCGCACGCCTTGATGGGCCGGGCAGATGGGCCGGGTGCCGATTCCGCTTGTAGGGCCAGCGAAACATTGGCATAAGGCAAACCATAGGCCTGGGGTGCCGTGCGGTGGTCGCGCGGCTGAGAACACACCCATCGAACCTGTCTGGGTAATTCCAGCGAAGGGAGCCGCCGCATGATCCATGCGCCAGATCCGCATCCATTTTCCGTTCCCGAATCGGGAATCCGTCCCTCCGTCGCCGTCATCGGTGCCGGCTGCATCGGCCTTGCCATCGCCTGGAGGCTGGCGTCGGCCGGCTGCCGCGTCGATCTGTTCGAACGGGGACAGGCGGGCCGCGGCGCCACCCATGCAGCCGGCGGCATGCTGGCCGCCTGCGTCGAAACCGAACCGGGAGAGGACGGGCTGCTGCCGCTGACTCGCGCCTCCCAGGCGCTGTGGCCGGACTTCGCCCGCGACCTGGAGGCTGCGAGCGGCATGGCGGTGGACCTGCGCACCGAAGGCACCATGGTCATCGCGCTCAACGCCGACGATGCCGCCAAGGTCCGTTTCCTGCACGGTTTCCAGCGCGACCTCGGCCTTCCGGTGGAGTGGCTGGGCGGGGCCGAGGTGCGCCGGCGCGAGCCCTTCCTGCAGCCAGGCGTGGCCGGCGCCCTGTTCTGTGCCGGCGACCATCAGGTCGACAACCGCAAGGTCGCAGCCGCCCTGCAGCGCGCCGCCCTGGCCGCCGGCGCCCGCCTGCATGAGCAGTGCGGCGAGGTGGCTCTGGCGGTGGAGGATGGACGCGCCGTTGGTGTGCGTGTTGCTGCAACTCTGCACCGGGCCGACCGGGTGGTTCTGGCCGCAGGGGCTTGGTCGGCCGGCGTGCCGGGCCTGCCGCCCGCCGCGAAGCCGCCGGTACGGCCGGTCAAGGGGCAGATGGTCTGCCTGCGCATGGACGCCCGTCTGCCGCTGCTGCGCCATGTGGTGTGGACGCCTGGCACCTACCTGATCCCGCGGCTGGACGGCCGTCTGCTGATCGGCGCCACGACGGAGGAGCGCGGCTTCGACGACCGGCTGACCGCCGGCGGCCAGTTCGCGCTGCTGGAAGGGGCGTGGCGCGCGCTGCCGGGCATCGCCGAACTGCCGATCGAGGAGGCCTGGGCCGGCTTCCGCCCCGGCAGCCGCGACGACGCGCCGATCCTGGGGGAAAGCGGCATCCCCGGCCTGATCCACGCCACCGGCCACCACCGCAACGGCATCCTGCTGACCCCGGTGACCGCCGACGGCATCGCCCGGCTGGTGCTGACCGGCGAGACCGACCCGCTGTTGCGCCCCTTCGCCGCCGACCGCTTCGTTGCGGCGGGAGCCGCCGCATGAGCGCCGTCCTCCGCATCAACGGCCAGGAAGAACCGCTGTCCGCCGCCTCGGTCGGCGAGCTTCTGGCCGCGCGCGGCATCGCCGCAGGCGCGCCCGGCGTCGCCGTCGCCCTGAACGGCGCCGTGGTTCCCCGCCGCCGCTGGCTTGAGACCCCGCTCCAGCCCGGCGACAGCCTGGAAATCGTCCGCCCCATCCAGGGCGGCTGACCCCCCTGATCCTCCCTCTCCCGCCCCCGACACGGGAAGAATCCCCTCTCCCCCCTGGGGAGAGGGGGGATTTCCCCGGGCTGGTCGCCGAAGGAGAGGGCCTTTGAAAGGCTCCCACCATGCCCCAATCCACCCCCGACATCCTCACCATCGCCGGACGCGGCTTCGGCTCGCGGCTGTTCCTCGGCACGGCCGGCTATCCGAACCAGCAGGTGATGCTCGACGCGCTGGAGGCCAGCGGCAGCGAGCTGGTCACGCTGGCGATCCGGCGCATCAGCCTGGACGGCTATTCGGAAAGCCTCGTCGACGTGCTGGCCCGCGCCACCGCCGGGCGGCCGACCGGCCCGGTCGGGCTGCTGCCCAACACCGCCGGCTGCATGACCGCCAAGGAGGCGGTGCTGACCGCCCAGCTGTCGCGCGAGGCGCTGGAAACCCCCTGGATCAAGCTGGAGGTCATCGGCGACCGCGAGCTGCTCTATCCCGACGTGGAGGAACTGCTGCGCGCGACCGAGGAATTGGTGAACGACGGCTTCGTCGTGCTGCCCTATTGCAACGACGATCCCGTCACCTGCCGCAAGCTGGCCGACCTGGGCGCGGCGGCGGTGATGCCGCTGGGGGCCTTCATCGGGTCCGGCCTGGGCATCCGCAACCCGCACGCCATCGAGACGATCTGCGCCCGCAGCCCGGTGCCGGTGGTGCTGGATGCCGGGATCGGCACCGCATCCGACGCCGCGCTGGCGATGGAACTGGGCTGTGCCGCGGTGCTGCTGAACACCGCCGTGTCGAAGGCGCGCGATCCGGTGCGGATGGCGGCGGCGATGCGCGACGCGGTCGCTGCCGGGCGCGGCGCCCATCTGGCCGGCCGCATGCCGATGCGCGCCTATGCCGAACCCTCCAGCCCGCAGATGGGCCTGATCGGCAGCTGACGGCGAAGGGGCGTGCCTCTTGCGGTTGTCCAATCGGCCGCTTGATCCGGCGCGGCGGCTGACGCAGGCTGTCGCGCACCGCCCCTCAAGCCGGAGATCTTCCGACCGTGCCCGCCACCTTCGAACCCCGTACCCCCGACTGGAAGGCGCGCTGCCTCGCGTCCTTCGAACAGCAGCCGATCTGCAGGACGCTCGGCATCGAGATGGCGGCGATGGAGCCCGGCTTCTGCGAGATGCGGCTGCCCTTCCGCGCCGACCTGACGCAGCAGCACGGCTTCTTCCATGCCGGCATGGTCAGCACGCTGGCCGACAATGCCGGCGGCTATGCCGCGCTGAGCCTGATGCCCGCCGGGGCGGAGGTGCTGGCGGTGGAGTTCAAGATCAACCTGATGTCGCCGGCCAAGGGCGACGTCATGATCGCCCGCGCCCGCGTGGTGAAGCCGGGCCGCACCCTGGTCATCACCCAGGTGGAGGTGTCGATGCTGGACGGCGGGGTGGAGAAGGACTGCGCCCTGATGCAGCAGACCACCTTCTGCGTGATGCCGAAATGACGGTCCAACCGGTTCGAAAGGAGTTTCCCATGCTGTCCGCAAACCTGCCGTCCGCGCGCAAGGCCGCCCTTCTGCTGGCCGGCGGCCTTACCGTTTTCGCCGCGGTCTCCACCCCGGCGGAGGCGAAGGATCCGCCGTCCTGCGCCGCCATCTCCTTCCGTCCGCTGCCGACCGGCACCCCGGACGGCGAGCAGGAAACCGGCCTCTACAAGTCGCGCTTCGGCAAGATCGAGGTGAAGGCCGACGTGAAGGGCGGTCTGGCCACCAACTACTACATGGTGCTGAACGGCAAGAAGGTGGACGGTCCGGCCACGCCGCCGAAGCTGTCGGACGCCTGCCTGACGTCCAAGCACGTCAAGCTTCCCTTCGCCAAGCAGGCCCAGGGCGCCTGCACCGGCAGCCGGTTCCGCGTCGTCGTCGACCGGTCCGGCGCCAAGCCGGTCGCCGCCTTCTTCGGACTGCAGGGCGAGGACTGGGCCTACTGCAGCGCCACCACCCTGTAAGGCGCTCCGCCTTCCAGCCATCCCGGGGCTGCGCTCACAGCAGGAACGCCGACGCCAGCCCCAGGAAGGCCAGGAAACCGATCACGTCGGTGATGGTGGTCAGGAACACCGCGCTGGACACCGCGGGATCGACGCCCAGCTTTTCCAGCCCAAGCGGGATCAGCGCGCCGCTGAGCCCCGCCACCACCAGGTTGATGATCATGGCGAGCCCGATGACGATGCCGATCATCGGGCCGTACCAGACCAGCGCGATCACCCCGACCATCACGGCGAAGATGCCGCCGTTGATCAGCCCGACCAGCAGCTCCTTGCCCACCACCCGCATGGCGTTGGCGGAGGACAGGTCGTGCGTCGCCAGCGCGCGGACGACGACGGTCAGCGTCTGGGTCCCGGCATTGCCGCCCATGGAGGCGACGATGGGCATCAGCACCGCCAGCGCCACGATCTGCTCGATGGTGCCCTCGAACAGCGAGATGACGCCCGACGCCAGGAAAGCGGTGGCGAGATTGACGGTCAGCCAGCCGACACGGCCGCGGGCGATGTCGGCGATGCCGCTGAACACGCCGGTGTCGCCCGACCCGCTCAGCTTGCGCAGGTCGTCCTCCGCCTCCTCGTCGATGATGCGGACGACGTCGTCGACGGTGATGACGCCGATCAGCCGGCCGGAAGGATCGACCACGGGGGCGGAGACCAGGGCATATTGGCGGAACAGGTTGGCGACCTCCGCCCGCTCCATGGTCGCGGGGATCGCATCGACCTCGCCGGTGACCAGATCGGCGATGCGCACGGCCCGGCGCTGGCGCAGCAGGCGCGACAGCGGCACCGCCCCCACCACCCGGTGCATCGGGTCGACGATGAAGATGTCGTAGAAATCCTCCGGCAGCGTGTCGGTCGCCGCCCGGACGAAGTCGATGGTCTTGCCCACCGTCCAGAATTCCGGCACCGCGACCAGCTCTCGCTGCATCATGCGGCCGGCGCTGTCCTCGTCGTAGGTCAGGTTTTCCTGAACCAGGGCGCGTTCGGCGTCGGGCAGGTTCGCCAGGATCTGCGCCCGCGTCTCCGCATCCAGATCCTCGATCAGCTCGACGGCGTCGTCGGTGTCGAGGTCGGCGACGGCGGCGGCCAGCTCCTGCGGCTCGAACCGTTCGATCAGCGCTTCGCGCAGGTCCGGGTTCAGGTAGGACAGCACCTCGCCGTCCAGCTCCGCCGGCAGCAGGTCGATCAGGTCGGCGCGCTCGGCCGGGTCGGCCTGCTCGATCAGGTCGGCGATGTCGGCGGCGTGCAGCTCCTCCAGCCGCGCCAGAACGGCGTCGCGTTCACGGGCGCGCAGCAGGGCGACGATCTCTTCCACGAATTCCGGATCGACGCCGTAGGGACGTTCATCCTCCGCCTCATTGCCCATGGGACGATGTCCATGGGGATGGGCGGCGCTGTCCGGCCGCAGGTCCGGCGTGTGGGGATCGGTGTGCATGGCCGGCACCCTCCCTTCGACGATGGCAACGCCCGAATGCCGGCATGGAACCGACGGCACGGCAACGGCAACGCGGCTCCGCGACATCGGACGTTAGGCCGGCGGCGTTCGGGGGCGGTGTTCGGGGTTTGCGGGTTGTGGAAGGCCTCCGCGCGGTACCATGGTCCCGGCGCAGAGGACGGGAACTGCACCGGCGGGGGCGCCCCCGACATAGAGGCGCCGCCCCCGTTTGTCCAGCCCGGTCGGGCACGGAACGGCCGTTCCCGGTGCTTTTCCCACCGGACTCTTGGCATCCCCTTGCACCGCAGCAACCCTTCGTGTTCCCATCACGGCGTGCCGCATCATGGGGAGAGGGGCCGGACGCGCCTATGGAGTATGCCTTCACCACCGTCGGCGACCGCGACGGCATCCTGCTGTCGGGCCGCTGCACCTACGAGGACGGCAACCGCTTCCACGACATGCTGCGCGATTGGGACTTTGCCGCCAGCCCGGTGGTGCCGATCGACCTGCGCTTCGTCACCTTCATCGACTCCGCCGCCATCGGCATGATGTTCATCCTGGCGAACCGCTGCCGCGAGGCCGGCGGCCACATCGTCGCCAGCGGTGCCGCTCCCCACATCGTCCGCGCGCTACGCCGCGCCGCACTCGACCGCTACATCGAGTTCCGCTGAGGGGGGCTGCCGCCAGCGGTCCGAATTCGGGGAGGGTGGCACTCCGAACCGCTCCCCCAGCGCCCGAACGATGCCTTCCGATGCGCCGTTGACCCACCCTGTCATAAAACCGCAACACTGACGACTTCCCCCCCTGCCGCCGGCGGAGTCGTCGTGGAGGTCCTGCATCGTCTCGACCAGATCCTGCTCCTGTGGCTGAACCAGTTTGCGGGCCACAGCGCGGCGCTGGACATGGCGGTGCGTGGTATCGCCAACATCTACCTGATCAAGCTGGGGCTGCTCTGTGCCGCCCTGTGGTGGCTGTGGTTCCGCCGCGACGACATGGACGGTGGGCGCCGGCTGGTGGTGGACGCCCTGGCCGCCGTGGTCCTGGCGGTGGCGGCGTCCATCCTTATCCAGGCGGTGATGCCGGCGCGGCCCCGCCCCCTGCACGATGCCGGCCTTGCCTTCGTCCCACCCATCGGCCAGAGCCGCGAGGCCCTGAAGAACTGGAGTTCCTTCCCCAGCGACAACGCCGCCCTCGCCTTCGCGCTGGCCGCGACCTTCGTCCGCGCCTCACGCCCTTGGGGGCTGCTGGCCTGCCTGTGGGCTGCGGTGGTCGTCAGCCTGCCGCGGGTCTATCTGGGCCTGCATTACCCCGGCGACGTGACCGGCGGCGCCCTGATCGGTATCGCCAGCGCCTTCGCCACCGCAAGGCTGCTGCCGATGGGCGGCGTCCACCGGCTGGCGGCCTGGGCGGAGGCGCGCTGGCGGCCCTGGTTCTACAGCGGTGCCTTCCTGGCGATCTACGAGATGATGGTGCTGTTCGAGGATGTCCGCCGCGCCGCAGGAGGTGCGGCCAAACTGCTGCGCGCACTGATCGGATAGGCGTGGGAAAACGCGGATACGAAAAAGCCCGCTCGGTCTTGCAACCTGCGGGCCTTTCGTCTTTCCCGTATCCCCGGGATGGTCCCATCTGCATGGGAGAGTGGTGCGGTCGAGAAGACTCGAACTTCCACGGGTTGCCCCACAGCGACCTCAACGCTGCGCGTCTACCAATTCCGCCACGACCGCATCAGGCTGGTAGTTCCCGACGTCCGCTTGCGCGCCTCATCGGGTGGAGCGGGTAGATATCAGCTTCCCGACGGTCGATCAAGCGCTACAATCATCGTTCGCGAAGAAAAATTCGGAACGGCCCTCCGGCCGCTCCGCCGACATCGTTAGAGACCGGATCGAATGACCTCCCCGACAAGCCCGCCTGCCAGCCTGTCCGTCAGTCAGCCCATCGAGTGGCGCATCTCCGACGAGCCGGTGCCCTACCCCGACGCCATCGCCGAGATGGAGGACCGCGTCGAGGCCATCCGCGCCGGCACCGCGCCGGAGATGGTCTGGCTGCTCGAACATCCGCCGCTCTACACCGCCGGGACCAGCGCGCGGGACGAGGATCTGCTGGAGGCCGACCGCTTCCCCGTCTACCGCAGCGGCCGCGGCGGCCAGTACACGTATCACGGGCCGGGTCAGCGCGTGGCTTACGTCATGCTGGACCTGAAGGCGCGTGGCGCCGACATCCGCGGCTTCGTCCGCGACCTGGAGGACTGGATCATCCGCACGCTCGCCTCCTTCAACATCAAGGGTGAGCGGCGGGAGGGCCGTGTCGGCATCTGGGTCGACAAGCAGCCCTATGGCGGGCTGAAGGGCCAGGAGGACAAGATCGCCGCCATCGGCGTGCGGGTGCGCCGCTGGGTCAGCTTCCACGGCATCGCCCTGAACGTGGAACCGGACCTGTCCCATTTCGGCGGCATCGTCCCCTGCGGCATCGCCGAGCATGGCGTCACCTCCATCGTGGCGCTGGGCCAGTTGGTGACGATGGAGGATGTCGATTCGGCCCTGATCGCGGCCTGGCCGGAGGTGTTCGGCGGCGCGATGCGGGGTGACGGCGCCTAGTATTTCTGGAACCCGCCGGCGGCCGGGGTTCCGGCCTGATCGCCGGCGGGGTTCACCCGCGGATCCTTGTTGTCCATCGACTGCACGGTGCAGGCGGTCGAATCGCCGTTGCGGAACAGGTAGATCTTCTTCCGGTCCGCCTTCCGGTCGGGATCGTTCAGGTTCAGCCCATGCCCGAAGGCGACGCCCAGCACCTCCCCCTTGAAATAGGCGCGGAAGCGCAGCGGCATGATCTCGGTGAAGCGCAGGGCGGCGCAATCCCGGCTCAGCTCCTTCTCGAACTTGCCGGCCTTGCGCCAATCCTCCTTGGAGCGGATCGTCATCCATTGCGGCGGCAGCGGGTACTGCACGATGGGCGGCGCGATGGGCAGGGTGGAGCCCGGCTGCGGCGGCGCCTGATGGCCGGGTTCCGTCCGCTCCAGCGCACCGGCCAGCACCGGGGCGGCGCCCGGCAGCAGCAGCCCGCACAGCAATCCGGCGGCCAGAAGGCGCGCGTCAAATCCGGACATCGAACCCACGCTCCCTGATCTCGCCGGCCGGCTTTTCCGTCGCCGGCACCGGTTCGGGAGATGCTGCGGTCGCCGTCTCTCCCAGCCGCCCGGAGAGCGACAGGGTCAGTTCCAGCGCCCCGCCATCCTCCTCCGGCGCGCCCAGCGGCGACAGGGTCAGCGTGCCTTCCAGCCCCTGCGGCGGCTTCGTCATCGCCTGGGACAACGCCTCCATGACGCGGCCCAGATCGTCGATGGCGACCCGGTCGGTCCCGACCGTCAGCCCCTTCCCCGGCCGGATGGCGGAGCGAAGGACGCCGAGCACGCCCGCCAGCCCCTCCCCCTTTTCCTCCGCCGGCACCCGCGCCAGCATCAGCGCGGCATCGTCCAGCCTCACATCCACTTGCCCGGCGGCAAGGGCGAGGGCGATCCCGCTCACGTCGACCGCCACATCCTGCCGGCCACCCTCCGCCAGCGGCCGCAATTCGCCTGCCCGTCCATCCAGCGCCGCGACAGCAGCCCGGCGCTGCGCGTCGCCGAAACGGGCGACCAGCGTCGTCTCCACGGCATCGGTTCCGTCCATGCCGAAGGCGGCCAGCAGCCGGCCCAGGTCGCGGGCCAGCGCCTGGATCGCCGGTTCCAGCCGGTCGGCAAGATCGACGCCCGACGGTTCGGACGGCCGCGCCGGCGCATCCTCCACCGCCTCCGCCCCAAGGCTGAGGCGGACGGCCGCGTCACGCCCCGGCACGCCCGCGGACTTCGGTGCCGGTGCAGCCGTGGCTCCGCGCGCAGCCTTGCCCTTCACCTCCGCCGCCTTGGCGAAGACGCCGGTGAGCATGGCCTTCATGCCGGCCACATCGGGCTTCCTTGCGGTCATCCTGGCGGTTCCTCAAACCACGGCGACAGCCAGCATGCCGTCGTCATGGTTAGCGGAACGCTAATGCAAATATTTAGCCCTTCTCCCCTTGCGGGGCGGGATCGGCCAAACGCCAACGGCGTTTTGCCGACCCGCAGGTTGGGATGAGGGGTGCGGCGGCCGCAGGCCGTTGGTGCTATTGGATTTGCAGCCCCTCACCCCAACCCCTCTCCCACAAGGGGAGAGGGGCTTCTTCCGCGGCTTACGCCGTCGGCCGCTGTTCGAAGCCGGCCATGCCCGGATCCTGCTCCGGTTCGGACACCACGTCGCGGACGATGGCCGACGGCGGGCCGCGGCGGCAGGCCACCAGCATGCGGTCGACGGCGTCGGCGGGGCCGGCGAACAGCGCCTCCACCGTGCCGTCGGTGCGGTTGCGGACCCAGCCGGTCAGGCCCAGCCCGCCCGCGGTATCGACAGTCCAGCCGCGATACCACACCCCCTGCACCTTGCCCTGGACGCGGACACGGACCGCCTTCCGTTCGGCGCCACTCATGCGGAACCGCCAGTCGCCCCGGCGGCGTCGCGTTTGCTCCGCTCCTCGTCCAGCAGGGCCTTGCGGGACAGTTTTCCGATCATCGTCTTTGGCAGCTCCCGGCGGAATTCCACGAACTTTGGCATCTCGATGGGCGACAGCTTGTCCTTCAGGAAGGCGTGCAGCTCCTCGGCGGTCAGGCTGTGGCCCTCGTCCAGCCGGACATAGGCCTTCACCGTCTGGCCGCGATATTCGTCCGGCACGCCGGCCACCACGCATTCGGCGACGGCGGGGTGCAGGTAGATCGCCTCCTCCACGTTGCGGGGATAGACGTTGAAGCCGCTGCACAGGATCATGTCCTTGATGCGGTCGACGATGGTGGTGTAGCCGTCCTCGTCCATCACCCCGACATCGCCGGTGTGCAGCCGGCCATCGACCAGCGTCTGCGCCGTCTCGTCCGGGCGGCGCCAATAGCCCTTCATCACCTGCGGCCCGCGGATGCACACCTCGCCCTTCTCGCCGGGCGGCAGCACGCGGCGCGGCTCCTCCAGGCTGACGATCTCCACGATGGTGCCGGGCAGCGGCAGGCCGATGGAGCCCTTCTTGTCGCTGTGCAGCACCGCCGGGTTCACCGTGGCGACGGGGGAACTTTCCGACAGCCCATAGCCCTCCACCAGCGTGCAGCCGGTCGTCCGCTCGAACGCCTCCTTAACCTCCAGCGGCAGCGGCGCCCCGCCCGACATGCAGAAGCGGATGGAGGACAGGTCGAAGTCCTTCAGGTGCTTGTGGTGGTTGATCGCCGTGTAGATGGTGGGAACGGCGGGGAACAGGGTGATCCGCTCCTTCTGCAGGGTGCGCATTACCTGCTCCAGTTCGAAGCGCGGCAGCAGGACGATCTCCGCCCCCAGATGCAGGCCGAAATTCATCACCGCGGTCATGGCGAAGACATGGAACAGCGGCAGCACGCCCAGCATGCGCTCCTGCCCGTCCTCCTCGCTCTCCCCCGGCTTGCGCTCCTTCGCCGCGTACCACGTCGCGCACTGGATCGTGTTGGCGTAGAGGTTGGCGTGGGTCAGCATCGCGCCCTTCGGCACGCCGGTGGTGCCGCCGGTGTATTGCAGGACCGCCACGTCCTCGCGCGCGTCGATGGCGACCGGTGCCGGCCGGCCGTCGTTGGCGACCAGCTGGGCGAAGGGAATGTGGCGGTCGTCGCGCGGGATCGCCGCGATCTCCGCCTTCTTCGCGATGGGGAACAGCCAGTTCTTCGGGAAGGGCAGGATTTCGGCCATGCGGCAGATCACCAGCCGCTTCAAAGCGGTCTCCGCCAGCATCCGCGCCATCTTGTCGTACAGCAGCTTCAGGTCCAGCGTAACCATCAGGTCGATGTCGCTGTCGCCGATCTGGTGGACCAATTCGCGTTCGGCATAGAGCGGGTTGAAGTTCACCACCGTGCCGCCGGCCTTCAGGATGCCGAAGAAGGCGATGACGTAATAGGGCGTGTTGGGCAGGAACAGCCCGACCCGCGTGCCCTTCCCCACCCCGATGGCCTGGAAGCCGCGGGCGGCGCGGTCGACCAGCTGCCCAAGTTCGCGGTAGCTGGTGCGCTTGCCCAGGAAGTTCAGGCAGGGCTTGGCGCCATGGCGGGCGACGGCGCCGTCCAGCAGCTCCGTCAGCGGCCGGGCCGGGATCGGCATCGCCCAGTCCACCGTCGGCGGGTAGGAGGCCAGCCATGGATGATCGGGCAGTGTGCGGGCGGCTTCTCCCATGCGCGTTTCCTCCCCAGTGTTCGTTTCCGGATACCGGTTTGCCCCGGCTCCGCCACACCCCGAAGTCTATGCGCCGGAGTGGAGGATTGTCCCCTGGAGAGGAGATGGTTACGCGCAAAGTCCGAACAAGCGGGGACACAGGCGGGAGGTGAACGGAAGGGTGCCGACGCCCGCCTAACTCGCGGTTCGCAGCCGGTGCAGCACCTCCACCGCCATCCATTCGGCGAGGTTCCCGTCCTCGCCGTCCAGGAAGACGGCGACGGAAACCGGGACCGGCCCCGGCGCATGATAGGCGACGGGCGTCACCCCCGGGCCGCCGCCGGTGTGGCCCCAATAGGGTCCGGCCGCCGGGTCCAGCTCCATCATCAGGCCCAGGCCATAGGACGGCTCCACCCAGGGCCTGCCGGCCATCGGTCCGCCGACCGGCAGGGCATCGCGCATCCGCCGCAGCAGCGCACCCGGCAAATAGTCCTCGGTCAGCCCATGGACCAGCCGGCAGGCATCGGACACCGTCATCGCCACCACCCCATGCGATACCCAGCCGGGATGATAGGCCTTCGCCACCGGTGCGCCGCCGAAGGTCGGGCTCGGCCCGAAGAACAGCCCGTCGAGGTCGGAGCGATCGCGCAGCAGCGCCGCGCTGGACAGGCCGAGCGGGGCGAAGACCTCGCGCGCCAGCATCTCCGCCAGCGGGAGGCCGCCCGCCCGCTCCAGCAGCCGGCCGACCAGCAGGTAGCCGATGTTGGAATAGGCGAAGCTGCCGACCGGCGGTCCATCGGTTCCTCCGATCACGCCGCAGCGGGCCAGGAACTCGTCACCGTTCCACGGCTCGCCGCCGGCGGCGACGGCTGCGTGATAGTCGGCCCGCCCGCCGTAATCGGGCAACCCGGCCCGGTGCATCAGCAACTGTGCGACGGTGACCGCCCCCGGCCGGCCCGCCAGTTCGGGCAGCCAGCGCTCCGCCGGCCCGTCCAGGTCGACGGTGCCGCGTGCGGCCAGCCGCAGCACGGCGGCGGCCAGGATGGTCTTGGTCAGGCTGTAGACCAGGGCACGCCGCTCTGCCGCGCCCTCGACTCCCTTCTCGCCGCGCACCGCGCGCCGCTGCAGCACCAGCGTGCGCGGAGGCTCCGCATCGGCGCCGCGCCCGCGGAGGATGGCGACCAGCGCGGTGCCGGCAGGGGCGGGGCTCGTGCTCTCCTCCTCCAGCAGGCCGGCCAGGGCGGTTTTCAGCAGCCCCAGGTCCATATCGGCCTTCGCCGCGTTGCTGTCGTCCTTGCCCATCGCCTGCCCGCTCCCGTCCGCTTGGTCCTGCTTGTCGTCACCGATAAGAAGGCTGTTTCGCGGCAAAAGGAAATCCGGTCCGGTCCCACTGGGGCGCCCATCAGGTTGGCCGTTAACCACAACTGGCAGCTGTTGCCTGCCGGTCACCTGCGCTATCCTTGAGCGACAGCCCCTGTGGAGGGCCGGGCCATGCCCGTGATGGATGCCGACCAGCGCCGTAAACTGGAAGACCAACTGCTCCGCAAGGCGGAGGAGTCGATCCGGAGCCTGCGCCGGGAGGCGGAAACCGGCGACCCCGCCCGCGTCGATTCGCTTGCCGAAGGTCTGGCCGGGCTGTTGAAGACCCGCGAATTCCCAAGCCTGCGCGCCGCCGAGTTCCGCGAACTGGCCCGCGCCATCCAGCGCGGCGCCTATCAGCGCAGCGTCGATTCGCTGCTGGTCCAGGCCGAACGCTGCGGCCATCGCGGCGACGAGAAGGGACGCAACGCCCTGCTGACCCGCGCCAAGGACCATTTTGCCAAAGCCCTGCGCTTCGGTGCCGACGACGAGTTCCGACATGGTGTCGAACGGCGCGTGCAGGCGACGCTGATGACCAGCAAGGACGGGGTGGACGACCGCACCAAGCAGGCGGCCAAGCGCAAGCTGGACCAGCATGACGTCGGCGCCAAACCTCCGAACGGCATCGAGCGCCGCCGCGCCATCCGCTACATGGACCCCGTCCTGGTGGTGGTGGCGGAGGGCCGGCGCTGCCGGACGATCAACTGGTCGACCCGCGGCCTGCTGGTCGATCTGCCGCCGGAGGACTTCGCCCACGCCGTTGGCGACAAGATGCGGCTGGAACTGCATTGTCCGGACATACCCCAAGCCGGTGGCCCGGAAACCGCCGGCCACCCGGTCGGTGGCCGCCAGATCGCCCATGTGGTGCGGCTGGATCCCGACCGCCGGGCAGTCGCCCTGTCCTTCCCCGACATCAGCACCGTTGTGCTGGACCTGACGCACGCGATGAAGGAGGCCGGCATCAAACCCGAACCGGAACGATGAGAGGCCTCCTTCTCGCCTCCGGTTACACCACGCCGATTCCGCTCGGCGCGGTGACGGCATGCTCCTTCAGGATTGCCTCGGAGATGGCCGACACCTCGATCAACTGCACCTCGTAGCCCCAGAGGTTGGCGATGTGGCGCAGCACTGCCTTGGCGTCGCTCTCGTCCAGCAGCACGCCGTTGGTGACGCGGTGCTGCAGGATCAGCTTGCGGTCACCGGCAAGGTCGACGTCGACGATCTGGATGTCCGGTTCCAGATAGCCAAGGTCGTACTGGCGGGCCAGCTTCTTGCGGATGTCGCGGTAACCACGTTCGTTGTGGATGTGATCGACCAGCAGATAGGGGTCTTCCGCGTCGTCGCGCACGCTGAACAGCTTCAGCTTTCGCATCAGGTGCGGGCTGAGATACTGCAGGACGAAGCTCTCGTCGCGGAAGTTGGCCCAGGCCTCGCGCACCGCCGCCATGCCGTCGCCGCGCCCGGCGAGGTCGGGGAACCACTGGCGGTCCTCGTCGGTCGGCTTCTCCGCGATGCGGGCGATGTCCTGCATCATCGCGAAGCCCAGCGCATAGGGGTTCAGGCCGGAGAAGCGCTTGTCGTCGAATTCCGGCTGGAACACCACCGAGGTGTGGGAGTGCAGGAACTCCAGGAAGGCGCCTTCGCTGATCTGTCCGGTCTCGTGCAGGCGGCTCATGATCTGGTAATGGACGTAGGTGGCGCAGCCCTCGTTCATCACCTTTGTCTGTTTCTGCGGATAGAAATACTGCGAGATGTGGCGGACGATGCGCAGAAGCTCGCGCTGCCAATGCTCCAGCCGCGGTGCCTTCTTCTCCAGGAAATAGAGAATGTTCTCTTCCGGCAATCCCAGCAGCTTCTTGCGCTCTGACACCGATTTGCTGGGCCGCTGGCCGGCGGCCGGCTTCGGCACCGTGCGCCACAGATCGTTGAAGGTCTGGTCTTGGTATTCCTGCCGCTCGCGCTCGCGCCGCTGCTCGGTCCGCAGGTCGGAGCGCTTCTTCGGATATTTGTGCACGCCCTGGCTCATCAGCGCGTGGGCGGCGTCCAGCACCCGCTCCACCGCGGCATGGCCGTAGCGTTCCTCGCAATGCGAGATGTAGGTCTTGGCGAATTCCAGATAGTCCAGGATGCCTTGGGCATCGGTCCATTGCTGGAACAGCTGGTTGTTCTTGAAGAAATGGTTGTGGCCGAAGGCGGCGTGGGCGATCACCAGCGTCTGCATCGTCATGGTGTTTTCTTCCATGATGTAGCTGATGCAGGGGCTGGAGTTGATGACGATCTCATAGGCCAGGCCGCGGTAGCCCTTGCGGTACATCATCTCGTCGCGGGCAAAATGCTTGCCGAAGGACCAGTGCTTGTACATCAGCGGCATGCCGATGGACGAATAGGCGTCGAGCATCTGCTCGGCGGTGATGACCTCGATCTGGTTGGGATAGACGTCGAGGCCCATCTCCTTCAGCGCGATATGCTCGATGGCGTCGTAGACGCGCTTGATCTTGTCGTAATCCCACTCGACGCCGTCATACAGCAGCGCGTCGGGCCTGGTGATCACAGCGGTCATTCTCGATCTCCCCCAGCCTTCCATTCATGGAAGGAATTCAAAACTCCCCTCTCCCGCCCCGGGAGAGGGAGGGACCCGCCGAAGGCGGGAGGGTGAGGGGTGATCCAAAGGGCCAGAAGCGCATGGTTCCTTGGATTACCCCTCACCCTTCCCATGGCAATGCCATGGGCCCCTTCCCTCTCCCGGGACGGGAGAGGGAGATTAAGCCCCTGCCTTCTCGCGGGCGAACAGCTCGCGGAAGACCGGGAAGATCTCCCGGCGGGAGCGGACGCGGCGCATCGCCAGCGGGCGTTCCGGGCTCTGCACCTGCTTGTAGGTGCGCCACAGCTCGGTCTCGCGGCCCAATGCCGACAGACCCATGTTGTGTTCCGCCGCCACCTCGATGTAGGCGAAATACTGGCACATCGGCAGGATGACGTCGCGCAGCAGGGTCGCCGACTTGGCATTGTCCGACGACATGTTGTCGCCGTCCGACGCCTGGGCGGCGTAGATGTTCCATTCGCTGTCCGGGTAGCGCTCCTGCACCACCTTCTGCATCTCCTCCAGCGCGGTCGACACCACGGTGCCGCCGGTCTCGGTGGAGTAGAAGAAGGTTTCCTCGTCCACCTCCTTGGCCTCGTGGGTGTGGCGGATGAAGACGATGTCGACCGACCGGTAGCGCCGCCGCAGGAACAGGTACAGCAGCATGAAGAAGCGCTTGGCCAGATCCTTCATGTGCTCGGTCATCGAACCCGACACGTCCATCAGGCAGAACATCACGGCCTGGGCGATCGGCTTCGGCACCGATTCGAACCGGTTGTAGCGGACGTCGATCGGGTCGATGAAGGGGATCCGGCGGGAGCGCAGGACGATGTGTTCCAGCTGTTCGCGCAACGCCTGGATCTGCTCGGCATCCTCGCCGGCCTCCTCGGCTTCGCGCAGCATCTCCTCCAGTTCGCGGATCTCGTCACGCTTCGGGCGCTTCAGCGCGATCCGGCGCGACAGGCTGTTCCGCATGGTGCGGACGAGGTTCAGGTTGGCGGGCGACCCCGACACCGAATAGCCGGCCCGCGTCAGCGAGTGCGATTCAGACTGCTTGACCTTCTGCTTCACCAGATCGGGAAGCTCCAGATCCTCCAGGAAGATGTCCAGGAACTCGTCGCGCGACAGGACGAAGCGGAACTCGTCCTCGCCCTCCCCGTCGGCGCTGCCCTCGCTGCCGCGGCCGCCACCGCCGCCGTCCGGGCGCTGGATGGTGTCGCCTTCCACATATTCCTTGTTGCCGGGCACGACATAGTCGCGCACCCCGCCCTGGCTGGCGCGGTGGAAGGACGGCTCCCGCACCCCGCCGGCGGCGATCGTCACCTTCTCGCCGTTCTCGATATCCTGGATGCCCCGTTTGCCGGAGGCGTCGCGGACCGCCTTGACCACCTGCTCCTTGGCACGGCGCAGGAAGCGCTGGCGGTTGGCCAGGCTCTTGCCCTGCGGGTTCAGGCGACGGTCGATGATGTTCATCAAGGGGCTGGCCCTCCCACCCGTTTCGTCACGCGGCCTTCAGACTTCGACAGCACTCTATGACAGTGGGGTTGCCGCGGGGCGTTGCAACACCCCGCCCCGCGGCAATTAAGCCCCTCGGTCCATTGCCTCAGCCGGCTGGCTTCAGCCCGCCGGCCTCAGCCCGCCTGCTTCACCCGCATGTACCACTCGACCAGCCGGCGGACCTGCCGCTCGGTGTAGCCGCGCGTCATCATGCGCGAGACGAACTCGGTGTGCTTCTTCTCGGTCTCGCCGTCCTTCTTCGAGCCGAAACTGATCACCGGCAGCAGATCCTCGACTTGGCTGAACATCCGCTTCTCGATGACCTCGCGGATCTTCTCGTAGGAGGTCCAGGACGGGTTGCGGCCGGAATTCGCCGCCCGCGCGCGCAGGGCGAACTTGACCACCTCGTTGCGGAAGTCCTTCGGGTTGGCGATGCCCGCCGGCTTCTCGATCTTGGTCAGCTCCTGGTTCAGCAGTTCGCGGTTCATCAGCTGGCCGGTGTCGGGATCCTTGAAGTCCTGATCCTCGATCCAGGCATCGGCATAGTCGACATAGCGGTCGAACAGGTTCTGGCCGTAGTCGGAGTAGGATTCCAGATAGGCCTTCTGGATCTCGTTGCCGATGAACTCGGCATAGCGCGGGGCGAGTTCGGCCTTGATGAACTCAACGTACTTCTTCTCAGTCTCCTCCGGGAACTGTTCGCGCCGGATCGCCTGTTCCAGCACATACATCAGATGCACCGGATCGGCCGAGATCTCGGTCGAGTCGTAGTTGAAGGTCGAGGCGAGCACCTTGAAGGCGAAGCGGGTGGAGATGCCGCCCATGCCCTCGTCGACGCCGCCCTGGTCCTTGTACTCCTGCATCGACTTGGCCTTGGGATCGGTCTCCTTGACGCTTTCGCCGTCATAGACCCGCATCTTGCTGTAGACGCTGCTGTTCGGATGCTCGCGCAGGCGCGACAGCACCGAGAAGCGGGCCAGCATCTCCAGCGTCGCCGGCGCGCAAGGGGCCGTCGCCAGATCGGAGGTGTTGACCAGCTTCTCGTAGATCTTCTGCTCCTCCGCCACCCGCAGGCAGTAGGGGACCTTGATCACGCAGATGCGGTCGATGAAGGCTTCGTTGTTCTTGTTGTTCTTGAAGGTCTGCCACTCCGCCTCGTTGGAGTGGGCCAGGATCACGCCCTGGAAGGGGATGGCGCCGATGTTCTCGGACCCGACATAGTTGCCCTCCTGCGTCGCGGTCAGCAGGGGGTGCAGCATCTTGATCGGGGCCTTGAACATCTCGACGAATTCCAGCATGCCCTGGGTCGCCCGGTTCAGGCCGCCGGAGAAGCTGTAGGCGTCGGGATCGTTCTGGCTGTAGATCTCCAACTTGCGGATGTCGACCTTGCCGACCAGGGACGAGATGTCCTGGTTGTTCTCGTCGCCCGGCTCGGTCTTGGTCACGCCGATCTGGCGCAGCTTGCTGGGGTGAAGCTTCACCACCTTGAAGCGGTTGATGTCGCCGCCGAACTCGTCGAGGCGCTTGACCGCCCACGGGCTCATCAGCCCGGTCAGGCGGCGCTTCGGAATGCCGAAGCGTTCCTCGAGTTCGTCGCCGATCTCGTCCGGGTTGAACAGGCCGAGCGGGCTTTCGAAGATCGGGCTGATCTCCTTGCCGGCCTTCAGGACGTAGATCGGGCACTTCTCCACCAGCGACTTCAGCCGCTCGGCGAGAGAGGATTTGCCGCCGCCGACCGGACCCAGCAGGTAGAGGATCTGCTTGCGCTCCTCCAACCCCTGCGCCGCGTGCCGGAAGAAGCCGACGATCCGTTCGATCGTCTCCTCCATGCCGTAGAACTCGGAGAAGGCGGGATAGACCTTGATGGTCCGGTTCATGAAGATGCGGCCCAGGCGCGGGTCGCGGGCGGTGTCGACCACCTCCGGTTCGCCGATGGCGGCCAGGATCCGTTCGGAGGCCGAGGCGTAGGACATGGGGTCGTCGCGGCACAGCTGGAGATAGTCCATCAGGGACATCTCGGTCTCGCGGCGGGTCTCGTAATTCTGCGTGTAGCGCGTGAACAGTTCGTCGGCCGGGAACATTCGTCGCTCCGTCTTATCTGGTCCGATGCGCCGGGGCACCGCCGGTGGCTGCGGCGGCAGGCCGCGGCGCATGCCGCGATCCATGGGGCACTCCAGGGAAGAGGCGGACCGCGCGGGGTCCGCAGCCTCCCCGCTCAGCGGTAGAAGCCAGCGGTCTGGTGTAAGGAACGGTCCTGTGAAGGCCGGGAGCCGTCCGTCCTGCGACGCAGCAACCCCCGAACGAGTCATTTTTGAATGTAATGCTCCACCTAGAGCTTTCCAGGCACTCAGGCTCCATAGCCGGAAAGCCCGCTGTGGAGCCGGCCTCTGCCATAGGACCTAGGTCCCACGGCCAGTGTTGGTGCGGCGAGCGCACCTGCTCAACCAGCGCGCGCATTGACCGCGCACGCGGAAGGTTCGGCGCAAGAAGAAAGACAGTATCGGAGAGAGACGGCGTAAAACCGGCGGCAATCGTCGTTGCCCGTCCAGTCGGGGAGAGTAGCCCTTCGAGATTCGACCCGTTGCGGTTCGATCGGGCGCTCTTGATCACGCCATCGGCCTCCTCAGGAAAGCGCGCCGCCTCGAC
Organism: Azospirillum largimobile; assembly: GCF_977007025.2. Taxonomy (NCBI): domain Bacteria; kingdom Pseudomonadati; phylum Pseudomonadota; class Alphaproteobacteria; order Rhodospirillales; family Azospirillaceae; genus Azospirillum; species Azospirillum largimobile. Next base: position 258,776 of record NZ_CDRMUA020000001.1, on the reverse strand, counting down.
CAAGCACGGCGCAGGGACTTACCGTCGATGCTGAGCTCCAAACCTTAACAAAATCCCGCAAGGGGAATTGCGGTCGGCCTCATCGCATGGCCGGGGCACCGCAACACCTCTTAGAGATCATGTTGCGTCCCAATCGTCCCCATCAACAAGGCGGAAATTGGGTGATGATGGGGCACCCATTGGGCGCGGTGGAAGGTTACCGTTCGATTGCCGAACTGTTTCAAGCACTTGGCAGGCATGCCACAGAATGGGAAATCTTTAGGCATGGCCGGCGCCGGCCATGGACTGCCGCCGAAGCGGGCAATCGCAGGTCGTAAAGCGGACTTTCGGACAATAGCCGTCAGGCGGGTAACCGTCAGACCGGCAGCGCCGCTTTCATCCCATCGGACAGCGCGACGCGCAGGCTGGCCGGGGTGACCGGCTTGGCAAGGACCAGCGTGGCGCCGCTGGCGCGGGCCGCCGCTTCGCGGTCGCAGTCGACGCGGCCGCTCATGAAGACGACCGGCAGGGAACGGCTGCGGGACTCGGGGCTGGCGCGCAGCGCGCGGACGAAGCCGAAGCCGTCCATCGGCTGCATCTCCACATCGCACAGCACCAGATCGGGGGCATGGGCGGCCACGGCGGCCAGCGCCGATTCGCCGTCGGCGGCCTGATGCACCGCCCGGACGCCCAGGGTGCCGAGCATCTTTGCCAGCACCATGCGGGTGAAGGATTCATCTTCGACCACCAGGACGGACAGGGCGCCGAAGGGCGTCTCCGTTTCCTGCGCAGCCGCGCCCTCAGCCGATCGGTCCGCCACCACGCCCCGCCCTTTCGCTGCGCGACCGCCCGGCGGCCGGCGCCGGGAGTCATTTCGTCTCTGAACCTGTGTACGATGGCAACCAGAGCGGCGCAAGATGTCCGAATCACGGAGCACGGAGTGCCCAGGATGAGCGGTTGCGCCGCCGCCCGAGCCCGATTTAGATGGAAACCATGAGCTTCCTCGATCACATCCGCGCGTGCAACGCGCACGACCTGTCCGGCTTCCGCCCCTTCGAGCTGGACGGCCATACCGTGGGCTGGGTGCGTCATGCCCTGGCCGAAGCGTTGCCGGACGTCGATCCCGGCTTCGTCGTCACCCCCGACCGGCTGAGCATCGCCCCGGAGATCCGCGATTTCGAGGCGCGCTCGACCCTGCTCGACCATGCCGCCGCCTATCTGGTCGAACAGGGAACGGTGAAGGCGCTGCGCGGGGAGTACTACCCGGTCCTGCCGCGCTGGGGGGCGGAACCGCTGGCCCGTCTCGACCGCGCCGCCGTCGGGGCCTTCGGCATCGAGGCCTATGGCCTGCACATCAACGGCTTCGTCCGCGATGAGGCCGCTGGCAACGGAGCCGGCGGGCTGCTGCTGTGGGTCGGCCGCCGTGCCCGCGACCGCGAGGTGGCACCGGGACAGCTCGACAACCTGATCGCCGGCGGCCAGCCGATCGGCCTGACGCTGGCCGAGAACCTGGAGAAGGAAGCGGCGGAGGAGGCCGGGCTCGATGCGGAGACCGCGCGGCGCGCCGTACCGGTCGGCGCCATCAGCTACACGATGGAGACTCCGGCCGGGCTGAAGCGCGACCGCCTGTTCGTCTACGACCTGGAGCTTCCGCCCGGCCTCACCCCGGTCAACACCGACGGCGAGGTGGAGGTCTTCGAACTCTGGCCGCTGGACAAGGTGGCGGAGTCGGTGCGCGGCACCGGCGATTGGAAGTTCAACGTCAACCTCGTGGTGACCGACTTCCTGATCCGCCACGGCTGGCTGACGCCGGAGAACGACCCCGACTATCTGGAGATCGCCTGCGGCCTGCGGCTGAACGATCCCCTCTCCCCCCCGGGGAGAGGGTTAGAGTGAGGGGGTCGCGCGGCGGCCCTTTATCGAGAATCCACCTGGTGCATCCCCCTCACCCCGACCCTCTCCCCAGGGGGGAGAGGGGGAATTCCACAAAAAAGGCCCCGCCCTCTTGCGAGAGCGGGGCCTTTCTCATGTACCCTTGCCTTACTGCGGCAGCGGCTGCGGGCTGTCGGCCAGCGAGCGCAGATAGGCGATGACGGCGGCGCGGTCATCGTCCTTCTTCAGACCGGCAAAGGTCATCTTGGTCCCGGGGGCGTAGCCCTTCGGGTCGTAGAGGAACTTGTTCAGCTCGTCATAGCTCCAGTTGCCGCCGGTCTTCACCAGGGCATCGGAATAGCTGAAGCCCTGGATGTGGCCCTTCGGACCGCCGACGATACCGTACAGGTTCGGGCCGACTTTGTTCGCGCCGCCCTTGTCGAAGCTGTGGCAGGCGGCGCAGGCCTTGGCCACCTTCTGGCCGTTCTCCGGGCTTGCGGCGGCGAGCAGGGGGGCGATCGGCGCCGGGCCGGTGGGAGCGGCACCCTTGTCGCCGGCAGGTGCGGCCCCCTCGGGAGTCGCGACGACGTAGACACTCTTTTCCAGCGGCTTCGAATGAACCAGCACCTTGGACGCGAATCCGGCCAGCATCGCGATCAGCCCGGCCAGCAGCACGGCGCCGAAAATCTTGTTCCACTCCATGCTCATTGATGAGCCCCTTTTTTCCCTAATTTCAGTGCACTCGGCGTTTCTCCCGCCCGCGGCTGAACGCGCCGCGGTCACCATAGCCCGCGGTCCAAAGCTTGTCATAGCCCGGCGGACCGCGAAAAAAGGTCGCATACAAATTTGTCGCAGTCACCAACCTCTTAATTTACTTGCGCATTACGCTGCATCGCAAAACGCCCCCCTTTCGGGTCATACCGGCACTTGACGCCGCACCGGCGCCCGTGTTTCACCCGCGGCACACCCCTCCGGCCCGCCTTTGCGGACCCGATGCCCTTTCATCCGGAGCTTCCGCGCCATGCCGACCGCCTCCAGCCCCACCCGTCCCGCCAACCCGATCGTGGTGATCCCGGCGCGCATGGCCTCCACCCGGCTGCCGGGCAAGCCGCTGGCCGACATCCTGGGCGCGCCGATGATCGTCCATGTGCTGCGCCGCGCGATGGAGGCGGCGATCGGCCCGGTGGTGGTCGCCTGTGCGGAGCCGGAGATCGCCCGTGCGGTCGAGGCCGCCGGCGGCACCGCGGTGCTGACGCGTCCCGACCATCCCTCGGGCTCCGACCGCATCTTCGAGGCGCTGCGGCTGATCGACCCGGAAGGGCGGCACGACGCGGTGGTCAACGTGCAGGGCGACCTGCCGACCATCGAGCCGGAGAGCGTGCGCGCCGTGTTCGCGCCGCTGGCCGACCCCGCGGTCGACATCGCCACCCTGGTCGTGGAGATCACGCGGGAGGAGGAACGGACCGACCCCAACGTGGTGAAGGCCGTGCTGGAGCTGCCGGCGGGATCCCGCCGGGGACGCGCGCTCTATTTCACCCGCGCCACCGCGCCGACCGGCGACGGGCCGCTCTACCACCACATCGGTCTCTACGCCTATCGCCGGGCGGCGCTGGAGCGTTTCGTGTCGCTGCCGCCTTCGGTGCTGGAACAGCGGGAACGGCTGGAGCAGTTGCGCGCGCTGGCCGACGGCATGCGGATCGACGCGGCGGTCGTTGACGCGGTTCCGCTGGGTGTCGATACTCCCGCCGACCTGGAGCGCGCCTGCGCCCTCCTGTCCGCCCGCCAGGGCGGCTGAAACCCGATGCCGTCCGCCCGCAAGGGCGGCTGGCGCCTTCACGATCCGCCGGGGGAACTCCGTCCATGCCCACGTCCAACATCATCGCCTTCCAGGGCTTCCCCGGCGCCTATTCCGACCTGGCTTGCCGCAACGCGCGGCCGACCATGACGACGATGCCCTGCGCGACCTTCGAGGACGCCTTCGCCGCGGTGCGCGAGGGGCGGGCATCGCTGGCGATGATTCCGGTGGAGAACTCCATCGCCGGCCGCGTCGCCGACAACCACTATCTGCTGCCGGAAGGCGGCCTGCACATCATCGGCGAGCATTTCCAGCGGGTGAACCACCAATTGCTGGCGCCGAAGGGCGCCACGCTGGACAGCATCAAGACGGTGCGCAGCCACATCCAGGCCCTGTCGCAGTGCCAGACCGCCATCCGCAGCCTGGGCCTGCAGGCGATCAACCACGCCGACACCGCCGGTGCGGCGCGGGAGATCGCCGCGATGAACGACCCTCGCCATGCCGCCATCGCCTCATCGCTCGCCGCGGAGATCTATGGGCTGGACATCCTGAAGAGCGGGATCGAGGACGCCACCCACAACACCACCCGCTTCCTGATCCTGGCGCGCGAGCCGAAGCTGCCGGCGTTGGGGTCCTGCAAGACGATCACCACCTTCGTCTTCCGCGTCCGCAGCGTGCCGGCCGCGCTGTACAAGGCGATGGGCGGCTTCGCCACCAACGGCATCAACATGACCAAGCTGGAAAGCTACATGGTCGGCGGCCACTTCACACAGACGCAGTTCTACGCCGACGTGGAAGGCCATCCGGACGAGCGTCCGCTGCGCCTCGCCCTGGAGGAACTGGACTTCTTCGCCCGCGAGGTGAAGATCCTCGGCGTCTACCCGGCCAATCCCTTCCGCTATCAGGAAAGCCAGCGCGTCGGCGAGGACTGATCCCCTCCCGCAACGCCGCAAGTCTTTTCGCACCCGCGGCCAAGTCGCGCGTCATTCCGCCGCAGCGACGCGACTTAGCCATGGCCGCACCCGGCGGGTGCTGGGCAAGATTAGCGGAAGTTGTTATACAATGAAAACCGGCAAGCACCGGCTTCATATGCTTACAAATACAACAAAACACCACGGCGGCTGACGGGTGAAACCCCGCCGACGGCCATGGCGCCACGGATGGAGGTTGCCATGCTCACGATGGACGATTGTTTGGGCCTCGCGAACCTGGAGGCGGAGGAGGTGGCACAGATCGCCGCCCACGAACATCTCCCCTTCATGACCGCCCTGGAAAAGGGCGCCTCTCTTCTGGTTGAGCCCTGGGGCGACGCAGCCGTCCGCCAGATGGTGTGGGACAACCTGTGCAGCGCCGACCGCCGCCATGCGGCAGAGGCGGCGTCGCTGATGGCGCTCTACAACGACACCTGCACCCGCCACCCTAACACCTTCGACCGCCGCCATTCCCCGGCCCGCGCCGTGGGGCCGCAGCGGCGGCATTGAGAGGCTCAGGATCGCCGAAGCTCCTAACTCCCCATCCGGCCGTCATTCCCGCGCAGGCGGGAATCCAGCGCTTTCATGTGCTTAAGTCAGAAGCCTGGATCCCCGCCTGCGCGGGGATGACGCAAACATATCTCGCATCTGCGAAAGAACAGCAGCCTTTGGCAGCAAATAGCCCTTCTCCCCTTGCGGGAGAAGGGTTGGGATGAGGGGTGCGACCGGCTGGAAGCCGGTGGAAACCAGATCTGCGCCCCTCACCCCAACCCCTCTCCCGCAAGGGGAGAGGGGCTTTCCTCAATGCCAAGCTGCACAATTTTTCGCAAGCGCGAGATGTGTGCATCCCGTAGCGCCTTCGCGGGGATGACGTGCCGCCCGAGAGAAGCCTCTGCCCCCTGAAAATCCACTGAGCTCCCTCACCCCTCCGCCATCCATTCCCGGATCAGGCGGTGGGCGATCGAGTCGGGACGGGCGAGGCGGAAGGTCTCGTCCGGCGTGTGGGTGCGCAGGAACTCGCGGTCGAACCAGCGGGCGCTTTCCAACTCGTCGTTGCCGGTGTCGATGTCGAGGTTGGTGGCCCGCGCGGTGAAGCCCAGCATCAGCGACGATGGGAAGGGCCAGGGCTGCGACGAGCGGTATTGGATGTCGGTCACGGTCAGGCCGACCTCCTCGAACACCTCGCGGGCGACGGTGTCCTCCAGGCTTTCGCCCGGCTCGACGAAGCCGGCCAGCACCGAATGCATGCCGGGCGGGAAGCGGCTCTGGCGGCCCAGCACGACCCGGTCGCCGCCGTCATGGACCAGCATGATCACGGCCGGGTCGGTGCGCGGGAAATGGTGGGTGGCGCAGTCGGGGTTGGTGCAGAGCCGAACATGGCCGCCCTCCGCCGAGGCGGCCGGAGACCCGCAGACCCCGCAGAAGCGGTGGCGGGCGTTCCACCAGACCATGCCGCGGGCATAGGCGCACAGAGCCGCCTCCCCCTCCGGCATCAGCGGGCCGGCGGCGCGCAGATCCTCGAAGCGGCCGAGGCCCTTCAGCGCGGGCAGGGCATCCGGCTCCTCCACGATCGACAGGTCGACGGTGAAGAGCGGAGCGCCATCCTCCATCTGGCCGAGGAAGATCGGCACCGCGTCCAGCCCCTCGGCAGGCAGCAGCACGGCGCGCGGCGCATCGTCCGGGCCGGCGACGAAGCTTTTGGTCTGCCAGACCGGCAGGACGCGGGATGCGGGGGCGAGCCAGGCCTCCGTCAGCCAATCCTCGTCCTTGCGGCGGAGGGAGGCGCGGTCGATCGGCGTGGCGGCGTAGATGTTGGGTCGGTTGGTCATGGCCGATGGAGGCTGCCACAAGCCGTGACGGGCGGAAAGCCCCGCCTTAAGGCCAGTTGCCCCCAGACCGGTCGTTCTGCGGCGGTTCCGCCCCCCGGCAGCGTGGACGGGGCGCTTTCGGGTTTCCGGGGCGGGCCCACGCCGTTAGGATGCGGCACTCATACCGACAGCAGCTTCAAGGAGCGACCATGACCGAACCCTGCCCCGCCCCGATGGTGGCGCTCGCCCAGCGGTTGGCCGACTCCAGCGGCAGCGTGGTCCGCCGCTATTTCCGCACCCCCGTTGCCATCGACGACAAGGCCGACGCCTCGCCGGTCACCATCGCCGACCGCGAGGCGGAGCATGTCATCCGCACCATCATCGAAAGCCAGCGCCCCGACGACGGCATCTATGGCGAGGAGCACGGCACCAAGAACCTGGACGCCGAATGGGTGTGGGTGATCGACCCCATCGACGGCACCAAGTCCTTCATCACCGGCCGGCCCATCTTCGGCACGCTGATCGCCCTGCTGCACCGTGGCCGTCCGGTGATGGGCATCATCGACCAGCCCATCGTCGGCGACCGCTGGATCGGCGTCGAAGGCCGGCCGACCACCCACAACGGCCAGCCGGTGCGCGTGCGCCCCTGCCCCGGCGGCCTGGGTGCGGCCATGTTCGGCACCACCTCCCCCGACCTGTTCCCCGGTAGCGATTACGAGGCCTACCGCCGTGTCGCGGCCAAGGTGAAGACCGCCTCCTATGGCGGCGACTGCTACACCTACGGCCTGCTGGCGTCAGGCTATTACGACCTCGTCGTCGAATCGGGGCTGAAGCTCTACGACTTCGCGGCGCTGGTGCCGGTGGTGACCGGCGCCGGCGGGCTGATGACGGATTGGGAGGGCAAGCCGCTCGACGCCAACTCCAGCGGGCGGGTGATCGCCGCCGGCGACCCGCAAACCCACCAGGACGCCATGAAGGTTCTGGCCGGCTGATCCTTCGCTGTTAAACGTCTGTTTGGAATTCGAAATGACCACCATCGCCCCGCCCACCCGTTCCGTCTTCGAAACGTCGCCTGAAAAGCTGCGGCCATTCCTGGAGGGGTTGGCGGTGCGGGTATCGGGCGGGTCGAACTGGCTGGTGCGCAAGAAGACCGTTTGCGACCTGCTGCTGGGGCTCGACGCCTTCTTCGCCCTGCCCGCGGCCGAACGGCAGGCCCTGATGCGCGACGAGGCCACCCCGGCGGAAGCTGCGGACGCCGACGGCGGCCCGGAGGATTTCCGCAAGGTCCTGCCGCTCTATGTCGGGGCGATCCTGGAAAGGCTGAAGGAGACAACCATTACGTCTCCGGAACAGGCCGCCATCTACCTGCTGTCCATTCATCCCGAACATCAGGCGGCGGCGGAAGCCTGGATGCTGGCCGACCCGCGCAACGGGAAGTCGGTGCGCAAGCTGATGCGGACCGACCGCCGCTATCGTCAGTTGATGGACCGCATGGCCGACCATTGGCGGACCGCACGAAGCAGCTGAGTCTGGAGCGGAATTGCGCTTGACCGGGGCGCGGACGTGGCAATCTAACCAGAACGCCCGCTCCCGACACAGGATTGCCGATGCGCCGCCTTCTCGCCGTTGCCGCCACGATCCTGACCCTCGCCGCGCCGGCCGCCTTCACCTCAGCCGCCTTTACATCGGCCCAGGCGGCGACGAAGACCGTCACCGCGCTGAAGCAGTTCGGGGAGCCGCAGTTCAAGCCGGACTTCACCCATTTCCCCCACGTCAATCCCGACGCGCCCAAGGGCGGGTCGGTCGGGCTAGCCGAATCGCAGCCGGGCACCTACGACAGCCTGAACACGCTGATCCTGCGCGGGGTGCGGCCGCGGACGCTGGGGCTGATCTCCGACACGCTGATGGTCGGGTCCGGCTGGGAGCTGGACGCCGCATACGCCCATATGGCGGAAAGCGTGGAGGTGCCGGACGATTACGGCTGGGCGATCTTTACGCTGCGCCAGGGCGCCCGCTGGCATGACGGCACGCCGATCACCAGCGCCGACGTCGTCTTCACCTGGGACGCGATCCAGGCCCATGGCGCACCCTTCATCAAGTCCTTCCTCGATCACACCGCCAAGGTGGAGGCGCTGGACGAGCGCCGCTTCAAGATCACCCTGACCGGCACGGGGGAGATCAAGCCGATCATCGACTTCGCCGTCACCTTCGCGCCGCAGCCCAAGCACTGGTGGACGGCGCAGGGGCGCGATATTTCCAAGACGACGCTGGAGCCGGTGCTGGGCAGCGGTCCCTACCGGATCAAGACGGTCGATCCCGGCCGCTCCATCACCTACGAGCGGGTGGCCGACTGGTGGGCGAAGGATCTGCCGACCGCCCGCGGCTTCTACAATTTCGACACGGTGAAGGACGACTTCTACCGCGACGACGATGTGATGTTCGAGGCGTTCAAGGCCGGCGCCTATGATTTCCGCGGCGAATACCGGGCGCAGCGCTGGACCACCGGCTATGATTTCCCCGCCGCAAAGGACGGCCGCGTCCTGAAGCTGGAGGTGCCGAGCGAACTGCCGCTGGGCGCCCAGGGCTACCGCCTGAACACCCGCCGCGACAAGTTCGCCGACCCGCGCATGCGGGAGGCGCTGACCCTGCTGTTCGACTTTGACTGGATCCGGAAGAACATCCTGTACGGCCAGTACAGCCGGACCCTCAGCAACTTCCCCAACTCCGACTTCGGGGCCAAAGGTGCCCCCGGCGCGACGGAGTTGGCGCTGCTGGAGCCCTTCAAGCCTCAGCTGTCCGAGCGGCTGCTGACCCAGCCCTTCACCCTGCCCAGTACCGACGGCAGCGGCAACAACCGCGCCCAGGTGCGCGAGGCGACGCGCCTGTTCAAGGAGGCCGGCTGGGAGACCCGCAACGGCAAGCTGACCAACGTGAAGACCGGCGAGGCGATGACGATCGAGTTCCTCGACGGCACCGGCGCGCTGACCCGCGTCACCCAGCCCTACATCGAAACCCTGCGCCGGGTCGGCATCGACGCCACCCTGCGAATCGTCGACACCGCCCAGTATCAGGCGCGGCTGGACGAGTTCGATTTCGACGCCATCGTCGTCAATCTCAGTTTCTTCACCCCGCCGGGCACCGAGTTGCGCGGCTATTTCGGCTCCGCGGCCGCCGGCATCAAGGGATCGGCCAACTATTCCGGCATCCATGACCCGGTGGCCGACGCGCTGATCGAAAAGGCGCTGGCGGCCAAGGATCTGGAGCAGGTGCAGGCCGCCACCCGCGCGCTCGACCGCGTCCTGCTGTGGGGCTTCTACATGGTGCCGCAATGGTACAACGCCGAAAGCTGGATCGCCCATAAGGCTTGGCTGGCTCATCCGACGGTCTGGCCGAAATACGATCAGGACTATCGCAGCACGAATTTCCCGGCGACTTGGTGGGTGGATGCGGCTCGTAAGGCGGCGCAGCCTTGATGACGCCCCATTGAGGGGCTAACTCCATCAGACTGAACATTTTTTGGACAACAATCGAGGGAGGGGACCGGGCATGACTTGTCGGATGCGGTGGCTGGGCACCGGCGTGACGGCTGCGATGACGGGGACGGCAATGGCGGCGCTTCTGCTGCTGGCGACACCCGTCTCGGCGCAGGAAAAGGGCAGCCACGCCCTCGCCCTGCACGGCAAGCCGAAATACGGGCCGGACTTCCAGCATCTCGACTATGTCAATCCCGACGCCCCGAAGGGCGGCGAGGTCAAGCTGATGTCCTTCGGCGGCTTCGACAACCTCAACCCCTTCATCCTGCGCGGACAGGCCGCCGCCGGCGCCGGACTGGTGTTCGAAACGCTGACCACCAGCAACGGCGACGAGGCGATCACCGAATACGGGCTGCTGGCCGAGACCATCCAGGTCGCCGACGACCGCAGCTGGGTCGCCTTCACCCTGCGCCCCCAGGCCCGCTTCCACGACGGCAAGCCGGTCACCGTCGACGACGTGCTCTGGAGCTTCGACACGCTGCGTGAAAAGGGCCACCCGCTCTACCGCACCTACTATGCCGACGTGACGAAGGCGGAGAAGACCGGCGAGCGTACGGTCAGATTCTCGTTCCGGAATGGCAACAATCCCGAGCTGCCGGTTATCATGGGCCAGTTGCCGGTTCTGCCCAAGCATGCCTTCGCCAACCGCGACTTCGCCACCACGACGCTGGAGCCGCTGGTCGGCAGCGGTCCCTACAAGGTGGTCGACGTGCAGCCTGGCCGCGCCATCACCTACGAGCGGGTAAAGGACTGGTGGGCGAAGGACCTGCCGATCAACCGCGGCCGCTACAATTTCGACCGCATCCGCTACGACTATTACCGCGACCTCGACGTGGCGTTCGAGGCGTTCAAGGCCGGCGCCTATGATTTCCGGCTGGAGAATTCGTCGAAGAACTGGACCACCGGCTACAATGTTCCGGCGGTGCAGAACGGCCAGATCGTCAAGGAGGAGCTGAAGCACGAGGACCCGCAGGGCATGCAGGCCTTCGCCTTCAACATCCGCCGCCCGATCTTCGAGGACCGGCGCGTGCGCGAGGCGCTGAATTACCTGTTCGACTATGAATGGACGCGCGCCAACCTGTCCTATGGCCTCTATCAGCGCACCAAGAGCTATTTCGCCAACACCGAACTGGCGGCGACCGGCCTGCCCTCCCCCGCCGAACTGAAGCTGCTCGAACCCTTCCGCGGCCAGATCCCGGACGAGGTGTTCACCAAGCCCTACGAGCCGCCGAAGACCGATGCCAGCGGCAACATCCGCGGCAACCTGCGCACGGCGCTCGGCCTGCTGAAGGAAGCCGGCTGGGAGCTGAAGAACGGCAAGCTCACCAACGCGCAGGGCCAGCCCTTCCGCTTCGAGATCCTGCTGGTGCAGGCCGACATGGAGCGCATCGTCCAGCCTTTCGTCCGCAATCTGGAGCGCGCCGGGATCGAGGCGCAGATCCGCGTGGTCGACAGTGCGCAGTACCAGAACCGCACGGATAATTTCGATTACGATATGATCATCGAGCGGTTTGCGCAGTCGTTGTCTCCCGGCAACGAACAGCGCGACTACTGGGAATCGTCGCGCGCCGACCAGCCCGGTAGCCGCAACGCGATCGGCATCAAGAACCCGGCCGTCGACAAGCTGGTGGAGACGTTGATCGCCGCCCCCGACCGCGAGGCGCTGATTACCGCCACCCGCGCGCTGGATCGCGTTCTGCTGTGGAACTGGTACGTCATTCCGCACTGGCACGACACCGTCTATCGCGTCGCCTATTGGAACCGTTTCTCCCATCCCGCGGTTGCCCCGAAATACGGCCTGGGATTCTCGGACAGCTGGTGGGTCGATGCGGACAAGAACGCCAAGCTCTCCAACAGTGCGCGCCGTACGGGCCCCTGATACATAGCCGGGACACAAAACCGGGCTACACTGCGTCACCTTGAGGATTGGGGAGGGTCGGGACACCCGCGATGCTGGCCTACATCATCCGCCGCCTGTTGCTGATCATCCCCACCCTGTTCGGGATCATGGTGATCAATTTCCTGATCGTTCAGATCGCCCCCGGCGGCCCGATCGAGCAGATGATCGCCCGCGTCCAGGGCACCGCGGTGGAGGCGACGTCCCGCATCGGCGGCACCGCCGGCGGCGACGCCAACACCGCCCAGCGCCAGAATCAGACCGCCGGCGACAGCGGCGGCAAGTATCGCGGTGCCCAGGGCCTGGACCCCGCCTTCATCAAGCAGCTGGAGAAAGAGTTCGGCTTCGACAAGCCGATCCACGAACGCTTCATCCACATGATGTCGAACTACATCATGTTCGATTTCGGAACCAGCTACTTCCGGGACCGCCGGGTGGTCGATCTGGTTTTGGAAAAGATGCCGGTGTCGATCTCGCTCGGCATCTGGACGACGCTGATCGTCTATCTGGTCTCCATTCCGCTGGGCATCGCCAAGGCGGTGCGCGACGGCCAGCCCTTCGACGTCTGGACATCCGGCGTGGTCATCGTCGGCTATGCCATCCCCAGCTTCCTGTTCGCGGTGCTGCTGATCGTGGTGTTCGCCGGCGGGCGCTATCTCGACTGGTTCCCCTTGCGCGGGCTGGTGTCCGACAATTGGGGCGACCTGCCCTGGTACAAGCAGATTCTCGACTATTTCTGGCACATGGCGCTGCCGGTGATTTCCATGGTGATCGGCGGCTTCGCCGGCCTGACCATGCTGACCAAGAACTCCTTCATGGAGGAGATCGGCAAACAATACGTCACCACCGCCCGCGCCAAGGGCCTGACGAAAAACCGCGTGCTGTACGGCCATGTCTTCCGCAACGCCATGCTGATCGTCATCGCCGGCTTCCCCGGCGCCTTTATCGGCATCCTGTTCACCGGCGCCATGCTGATCGAGGTGATCTTCTCGCTGGACGGGCTGGGCCTCCTGGGCTTCGAGGCAGCGATCAACCGCGACTATCCCGTGATGTTCGGCACGCTCTATTTCTTCACGCTGCTGGGGCTGATCATGAATCTGGTCGGCGACATCACCTATGTGATGGTCGATCCCCGCATCGACTTCGAATCGCGGAGGGTATGATGACTCCGCTGACCCGGCGCCGGCTGGCCAACTTCAAGGCGAACCGCCGCGGTTTCTGGTCCTTCTGGATCTTCCTGGTGCTGTTCGTCGTCTCGCTGGGGGCGGAGTTCATCGCCAACGACAAGCCGCTGCTGATCGAATACGAGAACCAGTATTACTGGCCGGTCTTCCAGACCTACCCCGAGACCACCTTCGGCGGGGAGTTCGAGACGGAGACCGATTACCGCGACCCCTATGTCCGCGACCTGATCCAGGCCAAGGGCTGGATGGTCTGGCCGCCGATCCCCTACAGCTACCGCACCATCAACTACAACCTGCCGGTCCCCGCCCCCGCCCCGCCGTCGGCCGACAACTGGCTGGGCACCGACGACCAGGGGCGCGACGTGGTGGCGCGGCTGATCTACGGCTTCCGCATCTCGGTGCTGTTCGGGCTGGTGCTGACCGCCTTCTCCTCCGTCGTCGGCGTGGCGGCCGGTGCGGTGCAGGGCTATTTCGGCGGGCTGACCGACCTGCTGTTCCAGCGCTTCATCGAGATCTGGCAGGGGCTTCCCACGCTGTTCCTGCTGATCATCCTGGCCAGCGTGGTGACGCCGACCTTCTGGTGGCTGCTGGGGCTGCTGCTGCTGTTCTCGTGGACGGCGCTGGTGCATGTGGTTCGGGCGGAGTTCCTGCGGGCGCGCAACCTCGATTACGTGCGCGCCGCCCGCGCGCTGGGCGCCGGCGACGTCACCATCATGGTGCGGCATGTGCTGCCCAACGCCATGGTGGCGACGCTGACCTTCATGCCCTTCATCCTCAACGGCTCGATCACCACCCTGACCGCGCTGGACTTCCTTGGATTCGGCCTGCCGCCCGGCTCGCCATCGCTGGGCGAACTGCTGGCCCAGGGCAAGGCCAACCTGCAGGCGCCGTGGCTGGGCCTGACCGCCTTCTTCGTGCTGGCGATCATGCTGAGCCTGCTGATCTTCATCGGCGAGGCGGTGCGCGACGCCTTCGACCCGCGCAAGACCATCGCCCAAATGTCGACGGCGATGCCGGGAGAGGCCGGCGCGGCTACGGCAGCGCGCAAGGAGGCGGCGGAGTGATGATGCTGGATGCCCCCTCCCTAACCCTCCCCCGCTTCGCGGGAGAGGGGACTCCGCTGCATTTTCCCAAAGCTCCTGCCCCCTCTCCCGCAAGGCGGGGGAGGGATGGGGAGGGGGCACCCGCGATGCACCTTCCGCCAACGAAGAAGGCCCAACAGCCCGAGAGCCCGACATGAGCCTGATGCCCCCCAACCCCGACCTGCTGTCCGTGCGGGGCCTGCGCGTCGATTTCCGGTCCGGTGCCGGCGCGACGCAGGCCGTCAAGGGCGTGTCCTTCGACATCCAGAAGGGCGAGACGGTGGCGCTCGTCGGCGAATCGGGCTCCGGCAAGTCGGTGACTGCCCTGTCGATCCTGCAGCTGCTGCCCTACCCGATGGCGCACCACCCCGCCGGCTCGATCCGCTTCCGCGACACCGAGTTGCTGGGCGCCGAGGAGAAGACCCTGCGGCAGGTGCGCGGCAACCGCATCGCCATGATCTTCCAGGAGCCGATGACCTCGCTGAACCCGCTCCACAGCATCGAGCGGCAGATCAACGAGACCCTGTTCCTGCACAAGCGCCTGTCGACCGGGGCCGCCCGCGCCCGCACGCTGGAGTTGCTGCGCCTCGTCGGACTGCCCGACCCGGAAAAGCGGCTGACCGCCTATCCGCACGAACTGTCGGGCGGCCAGCGCCAGCGCGTGATGATCGCCATGGCGCTGGCCAACGAGCCCGACCTGCTGATCGCCGACGAGCCGACGACGGCGCTCGACGTCACCATCCAGGCGCAGATCCTGGCGCTGCTGAAGGATTTGCAGAGCCGCTTCGGCATGGCGCTGCTGCTGATCACCCACGACCTGGGCGTGGTGCGCAAGATGGCGGACCGCGTTTGCGTGATGAACCAGGGCGAGATCGTCGAGCAGGCCAAGGTCGACGACCTGTTCATCCGCCCGCGCCACCCCTACACGCAAAAACTGCTGTCGGCCGAACCGCGCGGCAACCCGCTGTCGCCGCCGGAAGATGCTGCGGAGGTGATGGCCGCCGACAAGCTGAAGGTGCATTTTCCGATCAAGAAGGGGCTGCTGCGCCGCACCGTCGGCCATGTGAAGGCGGTGGACGGCGTCGACGTGGCGGTCCGCCGCGGCCACACGGTCGGCGTCGTCGGCGAATCGGGATCGGGCAAGACGACGCTGGGCCTGGCATTGCTGCGTCTGCACGCCAGCCAGGGCGCGATTCGCTTCGACGGCACCGACATCCAGGGATGGCAGCCGAAGCGCCTGCGGGGCTTGCGTCGCGAGATGCAGATCGTTTTCCAGGACCCCTATGGCAGCCTGTCGCCCCGCCTGTCGGTCGGCCAGATCATCGGCGAAGGGCTGGGCATCCACGGCATCGGCGACCGCGGCGAGCGCGAGGCGATGGTCGCCCGCGCGCTGGAGGAGGTCGGGCTGCCGCCCGAAGCCCGCAACCGCTACCCGCACGAGTTCTCCGGCGGCCAGCGCCAGCGCATCGCCATCGCCCGCGCCCTGGTGCTGAAGCCGAAATTCGTCGTGCTGGACGAGCCGACCTCGGCGCTGGACATGTCGGTGCAGGCGCAGATCGTCGATCTGCTGCGCGACATCCAGGCCCGCCACAACCTCGCCTACCTGTTCATCAGCCATGATCTGCGGGTGGTGCGGGCACTGTCCAGCCACGTCATGGTGATGAAGGACGGCAAGGTGGTCGAACAGGGTCCGACCCAGCGCATCTTCGAGGACCCGCAAGAGGAGTACACCCGCGCCCTGCTCGCCGCCGCGCTGAACCTGGAGGCGGTGGAGTCGCCGGCGGTGCGGACGTGAGTTGCGGGCGTGAGGCGGAGGCTTTATCCCGAACCGCTCCCTCGGGTAGGGTAGCCCTCCCCTCGCACTGACCGACGCCGATCCCATGACCGACACCGCCCCGCAAGACGCCGCCCGCCTCGCCGAAGCCGTCCGGTCGGGGGACCGGCGGGCGTTGGCGCGGGCGATCACGCTGATCGAATCGACGCGCGCCGACCATCGCGCCACCGCCGACGCGCTGCTGGCGGCGCTGCTGCCTTATACGGGCAACTCGGTGCGACTCGGGATCTCCGGCGTGCCGGGGGTCGGCAAATCGACCTTCATCGAGGCGTTCGGGCTGCATGTCATCGGGCTGGGGCACAAGGTCGCGGTGCTGGCGGTCGATCCGTCGTCGCAGCGCACCGGCGGCTCGATCCTGGGCGACAAGACCCGCATGGTCGATCTGTCGCGGGAGGCCGACGCCTTCATCCGTCCCTCCCCGGCAGGTGCGACGCTGGGCGGCGTGGCGCGGCGCACGCGCGAGGCGATGCTGATCTGCGAGGCCGCCGGCTTCGACGTGATCGTGGTGGAAACGGTCGGCGTCGGCCAGTCGGAGACCGCGGTCGCCGACATGGTCGACCTGTTCATGCTGCTGCTGCTCCCGGCCGGCGGCGATGAACTGCAGGGCATCAAGAAGGGCATCGTCGAGCTGGCCGACCTCGTCGTCGTCAACAAGGCCGATGGCGACCTCGCCGCCACCGCCCGCCACACCGTTGCCGACTACCGCCACGCGCTGGCCCTGCTGCGCCATGGCGACTGGCGGGTGCCGGTGCTCAGCTGCTCCGCCGTGAAGAAGGTGGGGATCGACACGGTGTGGGACACCATCGGCGAGCACAAGACCCTGACCGAGGCCAACGGCGCCCGCGCCACCCGCCGGGCGGAGCAGGCCCGCGCCTGGCTGTGGAGCGAGATCCGCGAGACGCTGATCGACCGCTTCCGCGCCCACCCCGCCGTGCGGGCCGATCTGGCGCGACTCGAGGAGGAGGTGACCGCCGGCACGACCATCCCGGCGGCGGCGGCACACACTCTCCTGGGGCGCTTCCTCGACCAAACAGGCGGCGCATAACCCGTTCAGCTTATGTTGCACCGCAACAAATTCGTTGCGCCGCACCAATCGTAGGGCTATTCTGCATCGGGCGGGAAAGGGGCGGCGTGCGCCGATTCGACCTTGTCGATCAGCGTCTGTCGCTTGGGCCGGGGTGCCCGCGGTCTCCTGGGGTTACGCCGGAGCGGCCTTTCCGTTTCCGCCAATGTGCCTTTTCTACGGGAGACAACGCCATGACCGCTCAGCCGACCCCCGCCGCCGTCCTGACCCTGCTCAAGACCAACGCCCAAACCACTGCCGCCAAATCCGCGCGTGTCGCCACCCTGGTCCAGGACGGCTATCGCCGCTGGTTCGACGGCGTGACCGCCTCGGTCAACGACGCCAGCCGTCTGGCCGCCGGGCTGGGCAAGGCCCGCACCCCTGCCGATCTGGCGGCGCTGCAGCGCGACTGGCTGTCCACCACCCAGGCCCGCGTGACCGAGAGCGTGCAGGGCTTCCTGGACGTCTCCACCAAGATCGCGGCCGAGATCACCACCCTGCCGGCGCCGGCCGCAGACGCGGCCCCGGTTGCCGCTCCGGCCCCGATGGCCGAGGTTCCGGCGCCCGCCCCGGTGACGGTCGCCGCCCCGGTGGCCGAGATGCCGAAGGCCGAAGTTCCCAAGGTCGAGGCCCCCGCTCCGGCCCCGGTCGTCGAGGCCCCGGAAGCTGCTCCGGAGCCCGCCCCGGTGAAGGCCGCGGAGACCGCTCCGGTCGCCGCCACCGCCGCCGCCAAGCCGGTCGAGGTTTCGGTCGAGACGCTGGTCGAGGCTGTGAAGGCCGAGAAGGCTGCTCCCGCAGCCCCCATCGCAGCCGAAGCGAAGGCCGCGGCCAAGCAGGCGCCCCGCCGCGCCGCCAAGCCGGCGTCGAAGACCTCCACCGCCGTGAACTGACACCCGTCAGGGACAAGGCATTTAGAGAAAGACCGGACGCGGCGCGTCTCTTCGGCAGATCGAAGAGGCCGCCGCGCTTCGACTCTCCACATTCCCGCGACGACTCAGGTTTTGATGGGTTCATCGCGGATCCCGGCTTGACGACGGCGCTTTTGTTCGACTATATAGCGGCCTCCTTCGGGCGGCAGGCCGTCCGTTACCGGGTTTCATTTGCTAAAGTAAAGGATCAGTCCGATGGCACGTCGGTGCTCCGTGACCGGCAAGGGCACGCAGTTTGGCAACAACGTCAGCCACGCCAACAACAAGAATCGCCGCCGCTTCCAGCCGAACCTCCAGGAAACGTCGCTGCTCAGCGACAGCCTGGGGCAGCTGGTGCGTCTGCGCCTCTCGGTGAACGCGATCCGCTCGATCGAGCACAAGGGCGGCCTCGACGCCTTCCTGCTCGACGCGAAGGACGCCGTGCTGAGCCTGGATGCCCGTCGCATCAAGCGCCGGATCTCCAAGGCCCAGGAGAAGCAGCAGGCCGCGGCCTGATCGCTTCCCGGCATCTGGGGCGCGTTTGGTGTGCTGAAGCGGAGCGCTTGCCGCTCCGCTAGCGAGATTTAGGACGCGTACAGGACGATTCCGACTCCCGGTAAGAGAGCGGCGCGCGACATCCGAAAGGGTGCCGCGCGTTTCGTCGTTTCCGGGGGGGTGTTGAGGGTGTGCAGCGTTAGACCCCCACCCCAACCCTCCCCCGCTGGGCGGGGGAGGGAGCTAGTGCTTGTGCGGGAGAGTGGTGGTAGTCCCTCCCCCGCCCAGCGGGGGAGGATAGGTGGGGGCCTAACTTTCACTCCCCCAACACCTCCTCGGGGTCCTCCGCATCCACCACCCGCCGGGCGATCTCATACCCGAAGCCGGCCCGCCCCAGCGCCGCCATGTCCTTCTCGCGGTGTGCTTCGCGCTGCTCCGGCCGCCGGTAGGGCCCCAGCCGCCGCCGCTTCGCCAGCGCCAGCGCCGCGGTCAGGTCCAAATCCGGCCCGACATCCTCGCGCAGGCTGTCCAGCGCCTTGTCGGCCTCGTCGCGGCCGATGCCCTTCCCAGCCAGCTTCTGCGCGATCAGCCGGGTGGAGGCGCCGCGGCGGTGAAGGCTCTCGGTCCGCATGCGGGCATAGGTCTCGTCGTTCAACAGGCCGCTGCGGACATAGCGGGCCAGCAACTCGTCGATCCAGCGCGCGCCCTCCTCGCGGTCGGTGCCGTGGGCCTTGGCCGACAGGTCGACCTTGCGCATCAGCACCCGGCGCAGGTTGGCGGTCGAACTGGCGAAGCGTTCCAGATAATGCAGCGCCGCGTTCTCCAGATACTGCGGCGTGACGCGCCTGGGCGGCTTGCGGGCCGGCGAAGATGGGCGCTTGTCGTCGGTGTTCATGGCAGTTCCTTCGGCGGCGCCGGTTGCCGGATGGGCGGGCGGCACGTACAGTCCGTGGCCTTATTCCGGCCGGTTCCCAACAGGCAGATCGTGACGCGATGACCCTTCCCCTTCCTCCCATGCCGCGCAACGTCGGTTCCGTCAACTGGATCGGCCTGTGGACGCTCTACGCACGCGAGGTACGGCGCTTCGTCAAGGTGCACCAGCAGACCGTCTGGGCCCCGGTGGTGACGACGCTGCTCTATTACGCGGTGTTCGCCCTGTCGCTCGGTTCCGCCGTGCGGATGGTCGGAGAGACGCCCTATCTGCAATTCCTGGCGCCCGGCCTGATCATGATGGCGATGGTGCAGAACGCCTTCGCCAACACCTCCTCCTCCATCGTGATCGCCAAGGTCCAGGGCAACATCGTCGACATCCTGATGCCGCCGCTGTCGCCGATGGAGCTGGTCAGCGGCTTCGTGCTGGGCGGCGTCACCCGCGGCATCGTGGTCGGCCTGGTGACCGGGCTGGCCATCTGGGCGGTGATCCCAATGCACATGCCGCATCCGGGCTTCGTGCTGTTCCACGCGGTAATGGCGTCGATGCTGCTGTCGCTGCTGGGTCTGGTCGGCGGCGTCTGGTCGGAGAAGTTCGACAACATCGCCGCGGTGACCAACTTCGTGGTGACGCCGCTGTCCTTCCTGTCCGGCACCTTCTATTCGGTCGACACCCTGCCGCCGGTCTTCTGGTGGATCGCCCATTTCGACCCGTTCTTCTACATGATCGACGGCTTCCGCTATGGCTTCATCGGCGTGTCCGACGGGTCGCGCTGGCTGGGCGTGATCGTGATGCTGGGGGTGAATGCCGGGCTGTGGTGGCTGGCCTGGCGCATGTTCAAGACGGGCTACAAGCTGAAGGCGTAAAACGCCGGAAAGTCTTGCGTCTTTTCCGCCCTATCCGTTGACAGAACCGATCTATCTTCGGATATTTGCCGTTCCCGGCGGCCAGCCATGGCCGCCGGATTTTCCTTTTTGGGAGACCAAAGCCGTGATCCCCGTCGTTATGCCCACATACGCCCGCGCCGACATCGTGTTCGAGCGTGGTCAAGGTCCGTATCTCTACGCGACCGACGGGCGACGATTCCTCGACTTCGCCGCCGGCGTCGCGGTGAACGCCCTGGGTCACGCGCATCCCTATCTGGTGGAAAAGCTGACCGAGCAGGCGAACAAGCTGTGGCACACCTCCAACCTGTTCCGGGTCGCCGGGCAGGAGAGCCTCGGCAAGCGCCTGACCGAGGCGACCTTCGCCGACACCGTGTTCTTCACCAACTCGGGTGCGGAAGCGTGGGAATGCGGCGCCAAGGCCGTCCGCAAGTACCACTATGACTCCGGCAACCCGCAGAAGAACCGCATCATCACCTTCGAGCAGGCCTTCCACGGCCGCACGCTGGGCGCCATCTCGGCCGCCAAGCAGGAGAAGCTGGTGCATGGCTTCGACCCGCTGCTGGATGGGTTCGACCAGGTGCCGTTCGGCGATCTCGACGCCGTGCGTGCCGCGATCACGCCCGCGACCGGCGGCATCTGCGTCGAGCCGATCCAGGGCGAGGGCGGCATCCGCGCCGGCTCGGTGGAGTTCCTGCGCGGCCTGCGCGCGCTGTGCGACGAGCATGGCCTTCTGCTGTTCCTGGACGAGATCCAGTGCGGCATGGGCCGGACCGGCAAGCTGTTCGCCCATGAATGGGCCGGCATCACGCCGGACGTCATGTGCGTCGCCAAGGGCATCGGCGGCGGTTTCCCGCTCGGCGCCTGCCTGGCGACGGAGCGTGCGGCGTCAGGCATGACCGCCGGCACCCATGGCTCGACCTATGGCGGCAACCCGCTGGCGACCGCCGTCGGCAACGCCGTGCTGGACGTCATGCTGGCGCCGGGCTTCCTGGACGACGTGCAGAAGACCTCGGCCTATTTGCGCGGCCGCCTGGAGGAACTGATCGCCAAGCATCCGGCGATGTTCCTGGAACTGCGCGGACAGGGCCTGATGCTGGGCCTCCGGCTTGGCCAGCCGGTGGGCGAGGTGGTGGCGAAGCTGCGCGCCAACGGCCTGCTGTCGGTTCCGGCCGGCGACAATGTGGTGCGGCTGCTGCCGCCCCTGAACATCGGCGATTCGGAAGTGAACGAAGCCGTCGGGATTCTCGACCGGACGGCGCAGGAGTGCGTGGGATGAGCGGCGACAACACCAATTCGGTCCGGCATTTTCTCGACATCGACCGGATGGACGGCGCCACGCTGCGCCGCCTGCTCGACCATGCCGTGCGCATCAAGGCCGACCTGAAGAAGGACCGGCTGGCCCATTCCACCCTGCTGGCCGGCCGCTCGCTCGCCCTGATCTTCGAAAAGCCGTCGACCCGCACCCGCGTGTCGTTCGAGGTCGGCATGCAGCAGTTCGGCGGCAACGTCGTGGTGCTGAAGCCCGACGACATGCAGCTGGGCCGCGGCGAGACCATCGGCGACACCGCCCGCGTGCTGTCGCGCTTCGTCGACGCCGTGATGGTCCGCACCACCGGCGAGGAGCGGGTGCATGAACTGGCTGCCCATGCCAGCGTGCCCATCATCAACGGCCTGACCGACCAGACCCACCCCTGCCAGATCATGGCCGACCTGATGACCTTCGAGGAGCATCGCGGTCCGATCAACGGCCGGACCGTCGCCTGGATCGGCGACTGCAACAACGTCGCGGTCAGCTGGGCCCATGCGGCCGTGCGTTTCGGCTTCGAGATGCGCCTCGCCTGCCCCACCGTCTACGGCCCGTCGCCGGAGCTGCTGGCCTGGGCGGAGCGCGAGGGCACCGGCCGTCTGGTCGTCACCGAATCGCCGGAAGAGGCGGTGCGCGGGGCCGAATGCGTCATCACCGACGCCTGGGCCTCCATGCACAACACCGACGTGGACGAGCGCGCGGCGATCCTCAGCCCCTATCAGGTCAACGAGGCGCTGATGGCGCACGCCCATCCCGAGGCGCTGTTCATGCACTGCCTGCCGGCCCACCGGAACGAGGAAGTGACCGACGGCGTGATCGACGGCCGCCATTCGGTGGTCTGGGACGAGGCAGAAAACCGCCTGCACGCCCAGAAGGCCATCCTCGGCTGGTGCATGGGCGTGCTGGACTGACGTTCTGCTTGCGTTAGCCCCCCACCCTAACCCTCCCCCGCTGGGCGGGGGAGGGAACAAGTGCTTGTGCGGGAGGGTAGCGGCAGTCCCTCCCCCGCCCAGCGGGGGAGGTTAGGTGGGGGTCTAACCTTCCCACACCACAGGCCACCCCCATGCATGGGTGCCCTGCCGGCCTTGATTCGGCCGCTCTCCACCCCGATCTTCGGCCCTACGCCTTCATTGCCGGTCTCTTGTCTTAAGGAATCCGCCCTATGGACGATCCGTCCGTCCGCCCGCTCACCGATGATTTTGTCCTGCCGTTCCAGATCGAGGCGTCGCGCCTGCGCGGCCGCGTCGTCAAGCTGGGGCCGGCTATCGACGAGATCCTGACCCGCCACGACTATCCGCCCACCGTCGCCCGCTTCCTGGCGGAGACGGCGACGCTCGCCGTGCTGCTCGCCAGCATGCTGAAGTACGAGGGCATCTTCACGCTCCAGACCAAGGGCGACGGGCCGATCCGCCTGATGGTGGCCGACGTCACCTCGGTCGGCGACGTGCGCGCCTATGCCCAGTTCGATCCGGAAGCACTGGCCAAGGCCGAGCGGGACGTCGATATCGCTCCGGCCGCGGCGCTGCTCGGCAAGGGCTACATCGCCTTCACGGTGGACCAGGGTCAGGACACCGACCGCTACCAGGGCATCGTCGAGTTGTACGGCAAGACGCTGACCGACTGCGTCCAGCACTACTTCCGCCAGTCGGAGCAGATCGACACCGGCCTGACCGTCTCGGTCGACCGCGAGGTGAAGCCGGACGGCACGCCCGGCCAGTGGCGCACCGGCGGCATCATGGTCCAGCGCCTGCCACAGGAGCAGGGTCTGGTCGCGTCCGACAAGGAAGACGACTGGCGCCGCGCCATGGTGCTGATGGCCAGCGTCACCGGCGACGAGCTGCTGTCGACCGACCTCGCCGCCTCCGACCTGCTCTACCGCCTGTTCCACGAGGACGGCGTGCGGACCTACGAGGGCCATGCGCTGCGCTTCGGCTGCCGCTGCTCGCGCGAGCGGGTGGAGAACATGTTGCGCAGCCTGCCCCGCGCAGAGGTGCAGGAGCTGAAGATCGACGACGGCCGGGTCGAGGTGACCTGCCAGTTCTGCTCGACCGACTACCACTTCACCGACGCGGATCTCGACCGCGTGTATGGCGCGTAAGCAGTATGAAGATGGCCGGTGCCGACAGGTGCCGGCCGTCCGCTTGCGCTCCCCGCCGGCTTCGCCCATACTCTATGTCAATCCTTGACATACGATCTTCATGGGGATGACGGCGATGGCGACCAACGTGCATCTCACCCCGGAATTGGAGCGGTTCGCCCGCGACTGTGTCGAAGGCGGGCGTTACAACAATGTGAGCGAAGTGGTGCGCTCCGGCCTGCGGCTGTTGCAGGAAGCCGAGGAGCGGCGGCGGACCTTCAACGCCATGCTGCTCCAGGCCGAATCCGAAGCTGATCGCGACGGCAGCATCGCCATCGACGATGTCCTTGCCGAAGCCGACGCGATCATCGACTCCAGCATCGCATCCCACAGCGGCTCCCGCGGCCGATGACCACAGCGCTGCTGTCGCCGGCGGCGCGCCGCGATTTGCTGTCGGCAATCCGCTGGATCTCCCAGGACAATCCCGGCGCCGCCCGCGCCTTGCGCGACACCATTGCCCGGACCGCGCAACGCATCGGCACTCATCCCCAGGTCGGAGTGCCCCGCCCGGACTTGGCCGCCCCGCCCTACCGCTTCGTCAGCCTGACCGGCTTCCCCTACATTGTCGTCTACAACGCCGAACGTCATCCGCCGCTGATCGTCCGCATCCTTCACTGCGCCCGCGACCTGCCGGTCGTGCTCGGCGATCTCCCGGACGGTTAATGCAGTCCGGAAGACGTCACCGGAATGGGTGTGATGCACCGGCCTGCCTTGCCGGCTATAGTGCCGCCCCTTTGTCCAACTTCTCCCTCACCCGGAGCCCCCATGCTGTCGCGCCGCTTTGCCCTTGCCGCCGGAACGGCCACCCTCCTGCTTGCCGCCTGCCAGAGCACCCCACCGCGGCCGGCGCCGCGGCCCGTCGATTTCTCCAATTTCGGGCCGGTCGTGCTGAATGCCGGCACCATCGACGTGGTCGACGCCTATCGCCCGATGGGGGCCAAGCATGTGGAGGGACGCTCCGCTGTTCCGCCGGCGGAGGCGGTGCGGCGCTGGGCGGCGGAGCGGCTGCAGGCAGCCGGCGGGAGTGGGCGCGTGCGCGTCACCATCCGCGACGCCAGCATCGTCGAGGTGGCGCTGCCCACCAAGAAGGGCATCACCGGCTATTTCAGCAACGATCAGGCCCAGCGCTATGACGGCCGGATCGAGGTGGAGATCACCGGCGAGGTGCCGGACACCGGCAATGGCGGCTTCCGCGGCGTGACACGTTCCACCGTCACCCATTCCACCACCGTGGCGGAGAACATCTCGCTGGCCGACCGCGAGGCGACCTTCCTCGACATCACCCGCCGGATGATGGACGACTTGAACGCCCGGCTCGACGCCGGCATCCGCAAGGATCTGGCGCCGATGGTGCGGCGGTGACCTCTTTGTAGGACTTGGCCCGACCCTTGCGATGGGGCACCCGACGTTTCGTCAGAACGGAGAGTGCCCATGCCGAAATTCGACCTCTACGTCGTCCGGCCGCCGGAAGGATCGGCCACCGTCACCGCCATTCCCGAGGAAAAACAGCAGGCGTCCCAGGCGGCGCTCCGCAACCTCAGCCGTTCCGGCTGCGTGGTGAAGCCCTTGGGCGGCATCGACCTGTCCTTCGTCAAGAAGTCGGAGGCGCAGATCAAGCTGGAACTGGCGGTGCGGCAGATGTTCGCCGCCTCCGCCTATAAGCCGCCGGTGTCGATCGTCTGGTGATGGGCGTCTGGTGATGGGCGTCCGGTAACGGCCAAGGTGAACGGCCAAGGTGAACGGCCAAGGTGAACGGCCAAGGTGAACGGCCTTCGGGCGGGGGCGGAAGAAAATGCCCCCGCCCGCCGTCCCGGCGCCATGGCGCGGCAGACTCTGCCGGGCCGAATCCGCCCTATATCTCAAGCTGCATGCCCAGCTCGACCACGCGGTTGGGCGGGATGCAGAAATACTCCGACGCGCTGGTCGACAGCTTCGACAGGAAGATGAACAGCGGCTCCTGCCAGCGCGGCAGTCCAAGCTTGCCGTGACTGCGGATCAGCGTCTCGCGGCTGACGAAATATGTGGTTTCCATCGGCTCGAACGGCAGGCCGGGAATCCGCTTCGTCTCCAGCGCCTGCGGGATGTCGGGTTCGTCCTTGAAACCGAAATGGACGATCAGCCGGAAGAATCCGGCGGACAGCGCCTTCAGTTCGAAGCGCTGCTCGTCCGGCACATGGGGCACGTCCTCGATATCGACGGTCAGCAGCACGACCCGCTGGTGCAGCACCTTGTAGTGCTTCAGGCTGTGCAGCAGCCCCGGCGGCAGGCCGCGCGGGTTGCCGGTCAGGAACACCGCGGTGCCCGGCACCCGCTGCACCGAGCCGGTCTTCAGCCGCTCCACCAGCAGATCGAAGGGCAGCGCATCCTCGGCCAGCCGCTTGCGCACCACCTCGCGCCCGCGCCGCCAGGTCGCCATCAGCAGGAAGACTGCCGCGCCGACCACCAGCGGGAACCAGCCGCCCTCCTCCACCTTGACGAGGTTGGCCAGGAACAGCGCCATGTCGACGGTCAGGAACACCGCCAGCGCCAGCACCGCCTGCCACAGCTTCCAGCGGCCGAGCGAGCGCGCGACCTTGTAGGCCAGCAGCGTGGTCGCCACCATCGTGCCCGTCACCGCGATGCCATAGGCGGCGGCAAGGTTGCTGGAGGTCTGGAAGGTCAGCACCAGCATGAGAACGCCGGCCAGCAGCAGCCAGTTCAGCTGCGGCATGTAGATCTGGCCCTTCTCATGCTCCGAGGTGTGCATCACCTCCATCCGCGGCAGATAGCGCAGGTGCATCGCCTGCAGCGTCACCGAATAGGCGCCGGAGATCACCGCCTGCCCGGCGATGATGGTCGCCGCGGTCGCCAGCAGCAGAAGCGGCACCTGCGCCCAGTCCGGCGCCAGATGGAAGAAGGGGTTCTCGATCGCGTCCGGTTCATGCAGCAGCAGGGCGCCCTGGCCGAAATAGCACAGCAGAAGCGACGGCAGCACCAGCACGTACCACGCGATGCGGATCGGCTTGCGGCCGAAATGGCCCATGTCGGCATAGAGCGCTTCCGCCCCCGTCACCGCCAGAACCACGGCCCCCAGCAGCAGGAAGCCGTGCCAGCCATGATTGAACAGCATCTCCACGGCATGGCCGGGCCAGACGGCGGCCAGGACGCCGGGATACCGCACGATCTGCCACAGCCCCAGCACGCCCAGCGTGATGAACCAGACCAGCATCACCGGCCCGAACAGCCGGCCGACCTTCTCCGTCCCGAAGCGCTGCAACACGAACAGCCCGATCAGGATGGTCAGGGTGATGGGGATGACGTAGTCGTCCAGGGCGGGGGCCACGACATGCAGCCCCTCCACCGCGCTCAGAACCGAGATGGCGGGGGTGATCAGGCTGTCGCCGTAGAACAGCGAGGCGCCCATCACGCCGATGGCCATGACGACGCCGGTGCGCCGGTGCCCCGGCCGCATGCCGCGCAACGCCAGCGCGGTCAGCGCCAGGATGCCGCCTTCGCCCTGGTTGTCGGCGCGCATGACGAAGACGACGTATTTCACCGTCACCGTGATGATCAACGCCCAGAAGATCAGCGACAGCACGCCCAGGATGACCTCCGGCACCAGCGGAAAGCCGCCGCCTTCGGTCAGGCATTCGCGCAGCGTGTAGAGCGGGCTGGTGCCGATGTCGCCATAGACGACACCCAGCGCCCCCAGCGCGAGCGCGCGCAGCTTCGCCGCATGCTCCCGCCCATCCATGCCTGCTTCCATAACCAGGTCCGCTCCTGTCCCGTTTCATTGCGTCCGCAAAG
This sequence comes from Azospirillum largimobile, assembly GCF_977007025.2. Classification (NCBI taxonomy): domain Bacteria; kingdom Pseudomonadati; phylum Pseudomonadota; class Alphaproteobacteria; order Rhodospirillales; family Azospirillaceae; genus Azospirillum; species Azospirillum largimobile. The sequence continues at coordinate 231,308 of NZ_CDRMUA020000001.1, read as the reverse complement.
GACCGCCGCCAGCCGGCCCGGCACATCGTCCGGACCGATCATTGGCATACGCACAGCCATGCCTAAGGTGGCTCGCGGTGGCCGCGCAAGCACCGAATGGCGAAACGCGCCGCCGGCCGGTCCGATCCCATGCCAGTTACACCCTTTCGGTGGTCCATTCCCATGCGACGGAGCGCGGCACTCGGCACCGTTGCATCCGGAGCGCCGACATGCTTCCATTCATACGTGTACCGCGCGGAGCTCCGAGCCGGCAGCCATGTCCAACGATTTCCTGTTCGCCTCGGACGAGTCCCCCGCAGCACCGCTCACGGACCGATCCGACTCCGACACTCCGGACCCTCACTCCCCGCCCTGGCTGGTGCTGGTCGCCGATGACGAGCCGGAGGTGCATGCCGTCACCCGGCTGGCGTTGGCCCGCCTGCGCTTCCGCGGCCGTCCCGTCCGCCTGCTGGACTGCACCAGTGCCGCGGAGGCGGAGCGGATCCTGCGGGAAACGCCCGGCATCGCGGTCATCCTGCTCGACGTGGTGATGGAGACGGAGGATGCCGGCCTGCGGCTGGTCCGCACCATCCGGGAAGACCTGGGCAACCGGGCCGTCCGCATCGTCCTGCGCACCGGCCAGCCCGCGCAGGTCCCGGAGGAGGACCTCGTCCTCGCCTATGAGATCGACGGCTACACCGCGAAGACGGAGCTGACCGCCCGCCGGCTGTTCACCAGCGTGGTGACGGCGTTGCGCGCCTACGCTGCCCTCGAGGCGCTGGAGGGGCAGCTCGCCGAGCGCACCCGCGCGCTGGAGGAGGCGACCGTCCGCCTGAACCGGCTGGCGGTGCTGGATCCGCTGACCGGCGTGTGGAACCGCCGCCGCTTCCTGGAACTGGCGGCGGCGGAACTGGCGCGGGCGCGGCGCTATGGCCGGCCGCTGACGGTCTTCCTGCTCGACCTCGACGGGTTCAAGGCGGTCAACGATGCCCATGGCGATGCCGCCGGCGACACGGTGCTGCGCGCGGTGGTGAAGCGGATGCGGGCGGCGCTGCGCATCTCCGACCATGTCGCCCGTTCCGGCGGGGAGGAGTTCGTCGTGCTGCTGCCGGAGACCGACTCCGCCGGTGCCGCCGTGGTGGCGGAACGGGTGCGCGCCGCCCTGGCCGGCAGCCCCATCGTCGTGGACGACCGCGCCATATCCGTCACCGCCAGCATCGGCATCGCCCACTGGCTGCCCGGCGAACCCGGCGTCGAACAGACCCTGCACCGCGCCGAGCGGGCGCTCCAAGCTGCCAAGCAGGCCGGCCGCAACCGGGTGGAACGCGCGGTGGGATAGCCGGTCCGATCCCGGCAGTGGGGTGTTTCATGTGAAATATCGTTACAGCGCGGCGATTGAACGGCGGGGAACTAGGGGTTACTCCTATCGTTGGAGGCATCCATCCGGATGTTGCTCCCGATCAGGGGTTCGCACATGTGGCAGGACTACGGCAACGCGCTCATCTCCGCCTTCGGGCTGGCGGGCCTGGGGTTCGGCATCGGCAAGCTCGTCATCGTGCTCGGTGAGCGCGCCATCGAGCGCCGCCACGGGTCGGAGGGGGTGCGCGACGTCATCGCCCGCCGCGCCAAGATGGAAACGAAGTTCGAAGCCCGCCGTGCCGACCGCATCCGGGAGCTGAAGGAGCTGGACGGCACGGTGGAGGACGTTCTGCGCCGCCGCAAGGTTATGGAACGCCAGATCGAGGACTCGCGGCAGTCCGGCGAACGGCTGGTCCGCCTGATCGGCGAGGAGGTCCAGGGCAGCCCCTGCTACGTCGCGATGGTCGTGAACAAATATGTCGGCACCGGCGCCGCCCAGCAGAGCCAGCATGCGCTGGTCGACCCCACTTGGGCCCAGCCGCAGATGATCGAGGTGTGGGCGCGGTCGATGGCGGAGGCGCGGACGGAGATCGAACGGCGCTACCCCCCGGCCTTCGGTTATGCGGTGACCCGGATGCAGGAGTTCCTGTCCGCCGATGCTCCCGTCGCCAAGGCCGGTTGAGATCCGGTTGAGATAAGGACGCGCCATGGACAGCATGCCCTACATCTTCGCCGGTCTGGTCGGCCTCGCCTCCCTGTCCGTTTCGATTCTGCTGGCCATGCGCCGGCTGAAGACCTCGGAGGAGCGGATCGCCAACGCCGTCTCGCGCAAGCAGGCGCAGGTGGAGCGGATCAAGAAGGTCGCCCGCGTCACGCTTCAGCAGGCCCGCGACCTGCGCGACGCCCGCCGCCGCAAGGCGATGGCCGAGCTGGGTTGCGAGGATCTGGAACAGCGCCTGAAGGCCGCCGGTGCCGCCGACCGCCGCATCTATGTGCTGGACGACCGACGCACCCAGAAGGACCAGGGCTGGCTTCTGCGGGTGGTCAACATCGAATACGGCGCCCGCGTCAATGCCAACCTCACCCCCACCGCGCTGGACAGCTGGAAGCGCGGCCGCCGCTTCCTGGTCTGGGCGCTGGACGAGAAGAAGGCCCGCGAGAAGGTCCACTCCCGGCTTCCGGAGAACAAGGGCTTCACGGTCATGGGCGTGGAGTCCTATCTGGGGTGAAGTGTCGGCTGACGATGCCCCCACCTAACCTCCCCCGCTCTCGGTCGACCGAAGGTCGATCCGATCACGGGGGAGGGACTGCCGCCGCCCTTCCAAACAAGCACTTAATCTCCTCCCCCGCCCAGCTCTCGCACAAAGCTACGCTTTGTGCTGACGCGGCAGGCGGACCGTAGGTCCGCTGAGAGCGGGGGAGGGTCAGGGTAAGGGCAATCGAAGCCGACACGCCCCCGCCACAATAATGACACCAATCCCATTTCCGGACTATCATCCCTGCGCGCACCCATCCGCCAGCGCCGGGGAGCCTTGCCATGATCCGCTACGCCGAACTGCAGGTCGCCACCAGCTTCAGCTTCCTGGAGGGGGCGTCGCACCCTGACGAGTTGGCGCTGACCGCGGCCGCACTCGGGCTGGCGGCGGTGGGGGTGACGGACCGCAATTCGCTGGCCGGCGTGGTGCAGATGCATGCGGCGGCGAAGAAGGCGGGCATCCGGGCGCTGATCGGCTGCCGGCTGGACCTGACCGACGCCGACAGCCTGCTGGCCTACCCGACCGACCGCGCCGCCTATGCCCGGCTGTCGCGGCTGCTGACGCTGGGCAAGATGCGGGCGCCGAAGGGGGAGTGCTTCATCGCCCGCGCCGACGTGCTGGCCCATGCCGAGGGCATGCTGTTCCTGCTGCTGTCCCCCGACCGGCGCGACGAGTCGTTCCTGCGCGAGCTGCGCGCCTGGCGCGGCGGGCTGGCGCGCGGGCAGCTCTATCTGGCGGCGAGCCACCGTTACCAGGGCGACGACGGCCGCCGGTTGCGCTGGCTGGCCGGGCTGGGGGAGGCGGAGGGGGTGCCGCTGGTCGCCACCAACGACGTGCTCTATCACGGCGCCGGACGGCGGGCGCTGGCCGACGTGATGACCTGCATCCGCCACCACACCACCATCGACGAGGCCGGCTGGCGGCTGTCCGCTAATGCCGAGCGCCACCTGAAGCCGGCCGTCGAGATGGTCCGCCTGTTCCGCGACCACCCCGACGCCGTCGCCCGCAGCCTGGAGATCGCCGAAGCCTGCCGCTTCTCGCTGGACGAGCTGCGCTATGAATACCCCGACGAGGTGGCGGAGGGACGCGACTCCCAGGACACGCTGGTCACCCTGACCTGGGAGGGCGCGGCAAAGAAGTATCCGGACGGAGTCCCCGACAAGGTCCGTGCCGCAGTCGAGCATGAACTGGCCCTGATCGGGGAGCTGCGCTACGCCCCTTATTTCCTGACCGTCCACGACATCGTCCGATTCGCGAAGGGCCAGGGCATCCTGTGCCAGGGGCGGGGCAGCGCCGCCAACTCCGCCGTCTGCTATTGCCTGGACATCACCGCGGTCGATCCCGCCCGCTTCGACCTGCTGTTCGAGCGCTTCATCTCCGCCGCCCGCAACGAGCCGCCGGACATCGACGTCGATTTCGAGCATGAGCGGCGCGAGGAGGTGATCCAGTACATCTACAAGAAGTACGGCCGCGCCCGCGCCGGGCTGACCGCCACCGTCATCCGCTACCGCGCCCGCGGTGCCTTGCGCGAGGTCGGCAAGGCGATGGGGCTGTCGGCCGATCTGGTGGCGCGGCTGACCGGCTCGATCTGGGGCTGGAGCAGCCAGGGTGTGGACGAGGAGCGCGCCCGCTCGCTCGGCGTCGATCCCGACGACCCGAGGCTCAGGCGGACCCTGGAACTGGCGCAGGAGCTGATGGGCTTCCCCCGCCACCTGTCGCAGCATGTCGGCGGCTTCGTCATCACCCGTGGCCCGCTGTCCGACCTCTGCCCGGTCGCCAACGCGGCGATGAAGGACCGCACCACCATCGAATGGGACAAGGACGACATCGACGCGCTGGGCATCCTGAAGGTCGACATCCTGGCGCTGGGCATGCTGACCTGCGTGCGCAAGGCCTTCGACCTGATCGAGCAGGTGCATGGGCAACGCTGGACGCTGGACAGCCTGCCCAAGGAGGACCCGGCGGTCTACGACATGCTCTGCCGCGCCGACAGCCTGGGCGTTTTCCAGGTCGAAAGCCGCGCGCAGATGAGCATGCTGCCCCGGCTGCGCCCGCGGGAGTTCTACGATCTGGTGATCGAGGTCGCCATCGTCCGCCCCGGCCCGATCCAGGGCGGCATGGTCCATCCCTACCTGCGCCGCCGCAGCAAAGTGGAGCCGGTAACCTACCCGATGCCGGCGCTGGAGCCGGTCCTCTACAAGACGCTGGGCGTGCCACTGTTCCAGGAACAGGCAATGAAGGTCGCCATGGTCGGCGCCGGCTTCACCGCCGAGGAGGCCGACCAGCTGCGCCGCGCCATGGCGGCCTTCCGCAAGACCGGAAAGGTCCAGCTGTTCCACGACAAGTTCATCGCCGGCATGACCGCCAACGGCTGCGACCTCGCCTTCGCCGAACGTTGTTTCCAACAGATCGAGGGCTTCGGCGAATACGGCTTCCCGGAAAGCCACGCCGCCAGCTTCGCGCTGCTGGTCTATGTCTCCGCCTGGATCAAGCGCCACCACCCCGCCATCTTCGCCGCCGCCCTGCTGAACAGCCAGCCGATGGGCTTCTACGCCCCGGCCCAGATCGTCCGCGACGCGCGGGAGCATGGCGTGACCGTGTTGCCGCCGGATGTGAATGTGTCGGGATGGGATTGCGCGGTGGAGGTTGCGGAACAATCCCTTCTCCCCCCCGGGGAGAAGGTTAGGATGAGGGGGTTCGGCAACGCCGAAGAGATCCTCGAAACGCATCCCCCTCACCCCGACCCTCTCCCCGGGGGGGAGAGGGGGAAAAGCCCAAGCCTCCGCCTCGGCCTCCGTCTCATCAAGGGTTTCACCGAGTCGCAGGCCGACGCCCTCGTCCTGTCCCGCGCCGGCGGCTACCGCGATCCCTACGACCTGTGGCGCCGCGCCCGCCTGCCGGTCGCGGCCTTGGAAAAGCTCGCGAAGGCCGACGCCTTCCGCTCCGTCGGGCTGGACCGCCGGGCCGCGCTGTGGGCGGTGCGGGCGCTGGGCGACCAGCCGCTGCCGCTGTTCGCCCGCCTGGACGGCCCGATGGCGGAGGAGCCCGAAGCCACCCTGCCCGCCATGGCGCTGGGGGAGCATGTGGTGATGGACTACACCAGCCTGTCGCTGTCGCTGAAGGCCCACCCGCTGGCCCTGCTGCGCGACGGCCTGCCCGGCATCACCCCGGCGGAGCGGCTGGCCCGGACGCGCGACGGCCGGCGGCTGACCACCGCCGGCCTCGTCCTGGTGCGCCAGCGGCCGGGCAGCGCCGAGGGTGTCGTCTTCATCACGCTGGAGGACGAAACCGGGGTCGCCAACCTCGTCGTCATGCCCGACGCCTTCGAGACCTTCCGCCGCCCGATCATGACCGCGAGGCTGATGGCCGCCACCGGCCGGGTGCAGAACCACGAGGGGGTCGTGCATCTGCGCGTGGAATCGCTGCTCGACCTGACCCACCGGCTGTCCGAGCTGACCGGCGAGGACCGGCCTGCCGCCGGCTCCTTCTCCAAGGGCCGCAATTTTCATTGAAGGGACCGGCCATTTTAATTCAGCCAACTGATTGCTCCTGACATCACGCTGTCAGGAGGGGGTGTGCTATCAAGGGGGCGTGCCGGCACGAACCACGAACATCCCTTCCCCACATGTCAGGAGCCCGTTCCATGAACAACCCGCATGTCGCCACCTGGTTCGAAATTCCCGCCGCCGACCTCGCCCGTGCCGTGCGCTTCTACGAGGAGGTCTTCGCCACCAAGATGGTCCAGGAGCCCTGCCCCAGCGGCATGAAGATGGCCGTCTTCCCGGCCGACGGCGAAGCCGTGAAGGGCTGCCTGATCCAGCACGAGTCGTGCAAGCCCAGCGCCGACGGCACCACCGTCTACCTGAACGGCGGCGACGACCTGTCCGCCCCGCTGGCCCGTGCCGAGCAGGCCGGCGCCACCATCGTCGTGCCGAAGACGTTGATCACGCCGGAAATCGGCTATTTCGCCCAGTTCATCGACAGCGAGGGCAACCGCGTCGGCCTCTATTCGATGCACTGATCCCGCTGCCCTGAGCCGCTTCCATGCGCCGCGCCGACCGCCTGTTCCAGATCGTCCAGCATCTCCGCAAGGGGCGGCTGGTGACGGCTGCCGAGTTGGCGCGCTGCCTGGAGGTGTCGGAGCGCACCGTCTATCGTGACATGCGCGACCTCGCCTCCTCCGGCGTGCCGGTGGAGGGCGAGGCCGGCGTCGGCTATCTGCTGCGCGACGGCTATGACCTGCCGCCGCTGATGTTCACCCGGGACGAGGTGGAGGCGCTGGTGGTCGGCGCCCGCCTTGCCCGCGCCTGGGTCGGCGGCGCGCTGGCCGATGCCGCCGCCCGCGCGCTGGACAAGGTGGAGGCGGTGGTGCCGGAGGCGAGGCGGCGCGAGTTGGCCGACAGCCGCGTCTTCGTTCCCGACTTCTCCTTCCCCGCCCCCTTGCGCGAGCGGATGGACGTGCTGCGTTGCGCCATCAACGCCAGGCGCGTCGTGCTGTTCGACTACCGGCGCGAGGACGGCACCCATTCCGCCCGCGCGGTCCAGCCGCTGGGCCTGTTCTTCTGGGGCCGGGTCTGGACGCTGGGCGCCTGGTGCGAACTGCGCGAGGAGTTCCGCAGCTTCCGCATCGACCGCATGGAGACCCTGATGGCCCTGGAGCGCCGATTCGACGAAATCCCCGGCCGCGGCCTGGAGGACTATCTCGCCCGCTGGCGCGAGGAGGGCTCATGCGCGGGGGTGAGCCCTCTCACTCCACCAGCTTGATCTCCGTCGTCGCCACGCCCGACGCGCCGACCGGCACCGCATAGTCGTCGAAGCTCGGCGGGCCGAAGCTGCCGCGGGCGGAGCGGCTGAATCCGTGCGGTTCGGCGGGGATGCCGAACAGGCCGGTGGCGAGTTCCCCGTTGTTGTCCAGGTCCTGGAAGGCGATCAGCCCATAGCGCCCGGCCGGCAGGTCGGGGAAGACCGCGACCAGATCCGTCCCCACCGCCGCGGCGAAATAGCCGGCGCGCGGCGCCTTCGCCGCCTGGGCCTCGGCGCTGTCGAACAGCGCGATCATCACCTTGCCCTGATTGGGCTTGACGTTGCGGACGGTTGCGCGAAGCTCCCCGGCGGCGGCCGTACCCGCGGTTGCCAGCACCAGCAGCGTCACCGGGGCGATCATCCTTGCGAACCTACGGCTTGCAAACCAACGCGCGAACCAACGGCGTGCCTTCATTCCCCGATCCTTCCTGGCGGTTTCCGGCCGGCCGGACACCGCGCGATGCGTGACGCGACCATGCCGGACGGCGCCGCCTCCACCCCGCCCGTCCCTTATGGGCGGCGCATGCTGCGCCGGCACCTGCCGCTGCTGGCGGGCTCCATCCTAGCATTGGCTCTGCTGGGACCGTTCGGCACATTTCGCGAAATGGGGTTTCTCTCGCGGCTTGCCTATTGGGGCGGACTGATCACCACCGGCTGGTCGATGTTCGAGATCGTGGTGCTGGTCGCCCGCCGGATCCTGCCGAATCTGGAGCGCACATGGCCGCTGATGCTGGCCGCGGCCTTCCTGACCGTGGGCGTCCTGCAGACCCTGGTGGTCGCCCTGCTGGAAAACCGGCTGCGCTGCCAGGATTTCCTCACCCCCGCCGGACTGGCCGAGCTGTTCGGCTATGTGCTGGTCATCACTTCCCTGGTGTCGGCCCTGCCGGTCTGGCTGGAGTTGCGGGAGCAGGGCATCGTCGGCCACCGGCCGTCCGCCCTGCCCGAGCCCCCCGTTTCCGGCGGCCCGACCCCGCCCCGTCCCGCCCCCTTCCTCGATCGCATCCCGGCGAAGCTGGGCCGCGACCTGCTGGCGCTGGAGATGGAGGACCATTACGTCCGCGTCCACACCGCGCTGGGCAGCGACCTGATCCTGATGCGCATGCGCGATGCGGTGGCGGAACTGGCGGGCATCGACGGCCGGCAGGTCCACCGCTCCTATTGGGTCGCCGCCTCGGCGGTGACGGCAGTGGAACGCAAGCCGGACGGCAAGCTGTCGCTGCGGCTGACCAACGGCCTGCTGGTGCCGGTCAGCCGCACCCATGCCCCGTCGGTGCGCGCCGCCGGTTGGGTGGAGAAGGCCGTCTCCTAAACGCCTCTAAACACCCTCTCCGCGGAAGGGCCGCGACAACAGTCCGTCGATGGTCTCGTCCAGTCCCGCGCCGTGGTTCAGGATGGCGTCGACCGCGCCGCAGATCGGCATGTCGACGCCCAGCTTCGCCGCCAGCCCGACCACCGCGGCGGCGGTGTAGACGCCTTCCGCCACCGACCGGCGCACCGCCAGGATCTCGGCCAGCGCCTTGCCCTCGCCCAGCGCCGCCCCCAGCGACATATTGCGCGACTGCAGGCTGGAGCAGGTCAGCGTCAGGTCGCCCAGCCCCGACAGCCCCATCAGCGTCTCCGCCCGGCCGCCGAGCGCCAGCGCCAGCCGGGTGATCTCCGCCAGCCCGCGGGTGATCAGCGCGGCCCGCGCATTGTCGCCCAGCCGCCGCCCCTCGACCACGCCGCAGGCGATGGCCAGCACATTCTTCACCGCCCCGCCGATCTGCGAGCCGACGACGTCGTCCGACCGGTAGGGCCGGAAGGTGCGGCTGCCCAGCGCGGCGACCAGCGCCGTGCCCAGCGCCTCGTCGGCGCAGGCCAGCGTCACCGCCGTCGGCAACCCGCGCGCCACCTCGGCCGCGAAGGTCGGGCCGGACAGGATCGCCACCGGATTGCCGCCCGGCAGGGAGGCCGCGACCGCCTCGCTCATCAGCGCGTGGCTGTCCAGTTCGATCCCCTTGGCGCAGACGACCACCGGCGCGCCCGGCTTCAGCAGCGGCGCCATCCGCGCGGTGACGCTGCGCGCATGCTGCGCCGGCGACACCAGCAGCACCGCGTCGCAATCGCCGAGATCGGCGAGATCACCGGTGACCCGCAGCGCGTCGGGCAGCGGCACGCCGGGCAGATAGTCGCGGTTCTCGCGGCGGATGCTCATCGCCTCCACCACCGCCGGCTCGCGCGCCCACAGCAGCGTCTCGCGCCCGGCCCGCAACGCCGCCAGCGCCAGCGCCGTTCCCCAGGCGCCGCCGCCGACGACGCCGATGCGGTTGAGGGGGGAGGAGGGCACGGCACTCATGGGAGTTCACTCACGCTGACAAAACGATCACGCCCTTTACCCCCTCTCCCCCCCGCTTTCGCGCAAACGAAGTTTGCGCTGTCGCGGCAGGCGGACCAAAGGTCCGCTGAGAGCGGGGAGAGGGTCGGGGTGAGGGGGATGCATGGGGTGGATCGATGGGAAAATGAGAAGCGCCGCACTCCTTGCAGAGTCACGCTGTGCTTCCCCCTCACCCTAACCCTCTCCCCGGGGGGGAGAGGGGATATGAGGCCGCCCCGCACGCCCATCACGCCTTCACCCCCGCCCCGACGCCTGCGCGCCCGATCACCGGCGCGGCGGTGGGGTCCAGTGGCCAGCGCGGGCGGGGGGCGAAGTTCAGCGGGTCGCTCTCGCCCAGGCGGAAGCGCTCGATCCCGGCCCAGGCGATCATCGCCGCGTTGTCGGTGCACAGCCGCAGCGGCGGGGCGACGAACTGCATGCGCTGCTTCTCCGCCAGGGTCGACAGACGGCTGCGGATCGCCTTGTTGGCGGCGACGCCGCCGGCGACCACCAGGGCGCCGCCCTGCGGATGATCCTCCTTGAAGCGGCGGATGGCGCGGGCGCAGCGGTCGGCCAGCACCTCCGCCACCGTCGCCTGGAAGGCGGCGGCGAGGTCGTCGCGATCCGTGTCCGACAGCACCCCACCCGTTGGGCCGCCCAACTCCTCCACATGCCGCCGCACCGCGGTCTTCAGCCCGGAGAAGGAGAAATCGCAGCCCGGACGGCCCAGCATCGGCCGCGGCAGTTCGAAGCGCGCCGGGTTCGTGGCGCGCGCCGCAGCCTTCTCCACCAGCGGTCCGCCGGGATAGCCCAGCCCCAAGAGCTTGGCGGTCTTGTCGAACGCCTCGCCCACCGCGTCGTCGATGGTGGTGCCGAGCCGGCGGTACCGCCCGACCCCCTCCACCGCCAGAAGCTGGCAATGGCCGCCGGACACCAGCAGCAGCAGATAGGGAAAGGCGACGTCGTCGGTCAGCCGCGCGGTCAGCGCGTGGCCTTCCAGATGGTTGACGGCGACGAAGGGCAGCCCGCGCGCCGCGGCGATGGCCTTGGCGGTCATCACGCCGACGATGACGCCGCCGATCAGCCCCGGCCCGCCGGTCGCCGCCACCGCATCCAGGTCGCCGAAACCGATCCCGGCCTCAGCCATTGCGCGGCGGATCAGCCCGTCGAGATGTTCCAGATGGGCGCGGGCGGCGATTTCCGGGACGACGCCGCCATAGGGCGTGTGGTCGTCCAACTGCGACAGCACGACGTCGGCGCGGATCTCGCGCGCGTCGGTGACGATTGCGGCGGCCGTCTCGTCGCAGCTCGTTTCAATTCCAAGAACGATCATGGCGCCAAACTAGCCGCCTTGGCCGTCCGGGTACAGGATGGAGTTGCGCGCACGCGGGTGCGAGAAGCCGGGCCCGTGAAATTTGATCAGCCTCAATCTTATGTATGAGGGGCAGACGAATCCTTGCAAAGCTGCGCGGATCCCCTAGAACACGCCCTATGACGACCCACCCGCTCCGTATCGGGACGCGCGGCAGCCCGCTGGCGCTGGCGCAGGCCCACGAAACCCGCGACCGCCTGATCGCCGCCCATCCGCATCTGGCCGCCCCCGGCGCCATCGAGATCGTCGTCTTCAAGACCACCGGCGACCGCATCCTCGACCGCACCCTGGCGGAAGCGGGCGGCAAGGGCCTGTTCACCAAGGAGTTGGAGGAGGCGCTGTTCGACGGCCGCGCCGACCTCGCCGTCCATTCGATGAAGGACGTGCCGACCCAGCTTCCCGACGGGCTGGAGATCGCCACCCTGCTGCCGCGCGAGGATCCGCGCGACGCCTTCTTCGCCCGCTCCGGCAGCGGTCTGGCCGACCTGCCCGCCGGATCGGTGGTCGGCACCGCCGGCCTGCGCCGTCAGGCCCAGGTGCTGGAACTGCGTCCCGACCTGAAGATCTTCCCCCTGCGCGGCAACGTGCAGACCCGCCTGTCCAAGCTGGACGCCGGCGAGGTCGACGCCACCCTGCTGGCGCTGGCCGGCCTGCGCCGCCTCGGCCTGACCGACCGCATCACCGCGGTGCTGGAGCCGGAAACGATGCTGCCCGCGGTCGCCCAGGGCGCCATCGGCATCGAAATCCGCAGCGACGACGACGCCACCCGCGCCCTGCTGGCCCCGCTGAACTGCGCGGAGACCATGGTGCGCGTCACGGCGGAACGCGCGCTGCTGGCCGCGCTGGACGGCTCCTGCCGCACCCCCATCGCCGCGCTGGCGGTGCTGGACGGCGGCGACCTGCATCTGCGCGCCAAGGTGCTGTCCCATGACGGCCGGACCATCTTCCGGGCCGAGCGCCGCGGCAAGGCGGCCGACGCCGAGTCGCTGGGTGCCGACGCCGGGGCCGAGATCCGGGTGCAGCTGCCGCCCGATTTCTTCGCCGCCGCGCCGCACTGATCCCTCCTCCCGGCCGAGTTTTCCGCATGACGGGAAAACAGCCCGACACCTCTTCCCCGCCCCGCCGTACGCGCCTTCTCGTGACGCGTCCGGCGGAGGATGCGGAGCCGCTGGTGCGCCGGCTGGAGGCGCTCGGCTTCGACGCCGCGGTGGAACCCATGCTGTCGATGGTCTGGCTCGACGGTCCGGAACCCGACCTGTCCGACGTACAGGCCCTGCTGTTCACCAGCGCAAACGGCGTACGCGCCTACTCCAAACGTACGAGCCGGCGCGACCGTCCGGTGCACGCCGTCGGCGACGCCACGGCACGGGCGGCGAAGGCGGCCGGCTTCGCAGAGGTCGACAGCGCCTCGGGCGACGTGTACGCGCTGGCCGACCGGGTGCGGTCCTTGCGCGATCCGTCCGCCGGTACGCTTCTTCATGTGGCGGGAAGCAAGGTGGCGGGCGACCTTGCCGGGCTTCTCGGAGGCTCCGGCTTCACGCTGCGCCGCAGCGTGATGTACGATGCCGTACCCGCGCTAACCCTGTCGGACGATACCGCGACATTTTTGCGTACGTCGGCACTCGACGGCGTGTTGTTTTTCTCTCCCCGTACCGCGGTTTCCTTTGTTAGGCTGCTGGCCGAGGCGGGGCTGGTCGACTGTTGTCGTACGGTCGATGCGTTCTGCCTCAGCCCCGCGGTCGCGGAGGCTGCTCGTGCGTACGGCGACGAGGGAGTGACGCCGTGGCGAAGCGTACGGGTGGCGGCCAGACCGGAGCAGGACGCCCTGCTCGATCTGTTGCCGGTCGCCGGGTAAATCCGGCGCGGTCCGGCCGTACGGCTTACACCCCGGGGTCCTTCCGGGTGGGTACGTCAGCCGTACGGGGGACGAGGGGGACCGGTCAGGGGGCTGTGACGTTAAGACGAACAACAGCGAACCGAAGGTACAGCCCATGACCTCTCGTCCAGGCTCCGAACGCCCCGGCACCGACCGTGACGGCGACGGCGCCAGCACCGGCAATGCGGCGGTCGACCGCATCGTCGAACGTTTCGGCGGCATCCGCCCCATGGCCCACAAGCTGGACACCCCGGTGACGACGGTGCAGGGCTGGAAGAAGCGCGGCGCGATCCCGCTGGCCCGCCATGCCGACCTGCGCACCGCTGCCGCCAAGCACCGCATCAAGCTGGACGACGCCGACCTGGACGCCGCCACCCCCAGCGAAGACCGGCCGGCCGACGCTGCAGCGGCCGCGGTGATCACCCCCGCCGCCATCCCGGCCGACGCGATTCCGGTGGTGGATCCGGCGGTAGAGCCGGTGCCGACCGCCTCCCCCGCCGACACCATCCCCGGCACCGACACGCCGGCCCCGGCATCTGGCCCTGGGGCATCCGGATTTGGAACGACCGCCGGCCCGGTGACCGAACTGCAGTCCTCCGACGCCCTGATTCCGCCGGCCACGCCGATCGGCGCCACGGATAGCCTGTCCGACACGCCGAAGTCCGAAACGGAGAAGGCGGAAGACGCGAAGGCCGATCCGTTCAAGTCGGACGCCGCCAAGCCGGACACCGCAGCCGACGAGCCGAAGACGACGGCCTCCAGCTGGACGCCGTCCGGCACCACCGGCAGCGCCGGTTACAACCGTGCCGATTCCGAGCCGGCCCGCCCGACCATCGCCCCGACGCCGTCCTACATCGACGAGCCGCGCTCCGGCAGCGGCTTCGCCACCGCTCTGTCGGTGGTCGCCCTGCTGGTCGGTGCCGCCGCCCTGTCGGCGCCCTGGTGGGGTCCGGCCCTTCCCGGCTGGCCGTCGCCGGCCGCCCCTGCCCCGGCCCAGTCTTCCGCCGCCGCTCCGGCCGACCCGGCGCTCCGCGCCCAGATCCAGCAGATCGTCGACCGCGTGGGCAAGCTGGAGCAGCGCCCGGCCGCCACGCCCGGCAATGGCGGCAACGGCGAAGCCGCCGCCGGCCTCGCGGCGCTGACCCAGCGGATCGACGCGCTGGAACAGCGCCCGGCCGCCGCCGCGCCCGATACCGGCGTCGCCGACGCCCAGAAGGCGCTGGCCGACCGGCTGGCCGCGCTGGAGCAGAAGGTCTCCGCCGCCGCCGGCAACGCCCAGGCGGCGCAGGAGCTGCGCGGCGAGGTCGACTCGCTGAAGCAGCAGGTCACCAGCGTCAACCAAGCGGTGACGCAGCGCCAGGATGCCGCCACCGCCGCCCAGGCGTTGGTGCTCGCCGCCGGGCAGCTGCGCGCCTCCCTGTCGGGCGGCCAGCCGTTCCAGCAGGATCTGCAGGCGGTCCGCGCGCTCAACATCGCCGATGCCGGCGTGACGCAGCCGCTCGACGCCGTGGCGCCCTATGCCGCCAAGGGCATTCCGACCCGCGCCCAGCTGACCGACCGGTTCGAGCCGCTGGCCGGCGAGATCGTCCGCGCCGACATCCGCGGCGAGGGCAACGGCTGGATCGACTCCGCGGTGGGCAAGCTGTCCACCCTGGTCACCGTGCGCCGTGAAGGCGGCGGGGTCGTCGGCACCACCAGCGATGCCGTCGTCGCCCGTGCCGAGGCCGCGCTGAGCGAGGGCAATCTGGCCAAGGCGGTGGAGGAGCTGTCGACCCTGCATGGTCCGGCCGCGCAGACCGCCGGCCCGTGGCTGGCCGACGCCAAGGCGCGTCTGGCCGCCGATCAGGCCGCCCGCCAGTTGAACGACCGCGCCATCGCCCTGATGACCACCGCCGCCGGCGGGAAGGGGACGGCCCAATGATCCGCGCCCTCTGGTTCCTTCTGAAGGTCGCGGTCGTCATCGCCGCCGCGATCTGGCTCGCCGACCGTCCCGGCACCGTCAGCGTCCACTGGCTTGGCTATGCCGTCGAGGCGCCCTTCTGGGTCGCCCTGCTGGTCACGCTGGCGGCGCTGGGCATCGCGGCGCTCGGCTACCGCCTGATCCGCGGCCTGATCCGCACGCCGCAGCGCCTCCGCCGCCATAGCCGTGCCCGCCGCCGCGAACGCGGCTACCGCGCCCTGACCCAG
Organism: Azospirillum largimobile; assembly: GCF_977007025.2. Lineage (NCBI taxonomy): Bacteria > Pseudomonadati > Pseudomonadota > Alphaproteobacteria > Rhodospirillales > Azospirillaceae > Azospirillum > Azospirillum largimobile. The sequence goes on along the minus strand of NZ_CDRMUA020000001.1, from coordinate 216,123 downwards.
GGCATGGTGGCGATCGCCGCCGGCGACGCGCCGACCGCGCGCAAGATGGCGCGCAAGGCCGACGGGCTGCTGAACGAGCCGCCGCTGACCATGCTGCTGTCGGCCCAAGCGGCCCAGCTGCAGGGCGACGAGCGCGCCGCCAAGCAGTATTTCGAAGCGATGCTGGAGCGGCCGGAGACGGCCTTCCTCGGCATGCGCGGGCTGTTGACCCAGGCGATCAAGTCGGGCGACCGGGTGGAGGCGCTGACCCTCGCCCGCAAGGCGCGCGGGCTTCAGCCCAACACGCCCTGGCTGCTCGGCACGCTCTATGACCTGGAGGCGCAGGCCGGGGACTGGGCCGCCGCCGAAGGCACGCTGCAGCAGGCGATCCAGGCCGGGGCCATCCCGACCGAGGAGGGCCGCCGCCACCGCGCCGTCCTGCTGCTGGAGCGCAGCTTCGAGGCGGAGCGTCGCGGCCGTGCCGACTCCGCCCTGTCGCACGCCCAGGCGGCGCACGACATGATGCCGGGCTTCGTCCCCGCCGCGGTGCGTCTGGCCCGCCTGCAGATCGCCGCCGACCGGCCGAAGCCGGCCGCCAAGGTGGTGGAGCGGGCGTGGCGCCAGTCGCCGCATCCGGAACTGGCCGAGATCTACCGCAGCCTGGTGTCCAGCTACGACCCGCTGGCCCGCGTCCGCCTGTTCCAGAAGCTGGTGCGTCAGGCCCCGGATTCGGCCGAATCGCACCTCGCCGTCGCCCAGGCCGCCATCGAGGCGCAGCTGTGGGGCGAGGCGCGCCAGCACCTGAACCGCGCCATGGAGATCGGCCCGACCCGCCGCGCCTATCGCCTGATGGCCGAGCTGGACCGCAGCGAACGCCATGACGAGGACGCGGCGAAGGACTGGCTGGCCAAGGCCGCCGACGCGCCGGAAGACCCGGTGTGGACCTGCAACTCCTGCGGGGCGGTCAGCCACAACTGGGGCGGGCTGTGCGGCCATTGCGGCGCCTTCGACAGCCTGACCTGGAAGACCCCGACGGTCGCGGTCCCGGTGATGGAGCCGACCGACGTTCCCCCGGCGCTGGCCCGTCCGGCGACGGCCTGAAGAAGGCACGCCGAAAGTCCCCTCTCCCCACCGGGAGAGGGTTAGGGTGAGGGGGTTGCGCTGCGAGGATTTTCAAGAGCCGCGCACTCCCCGCACTCCTATCCAATCCACCCTATGCATCCCCCTCACCCCGACCCTCTCCCCGCTCTCAGCGGACCTACGGTCCGCCTGCCGCGACAGCGCAAACATCGTTTGCGCGAAAGCGGGGGGAGAGGGGGATTCCGCGACGGGAGAGGGTTTTTACTACCGCATCCCCTCCGGCCCGACGCGGTCCAGCGGCAGTTCCTTTTTCGCCAGCAACCGGTCCAGCAGGCGCGCCCCAGTGGAGGAGTCCGGGGCCGGTGGGGCGGCGGCCCTGGCGAGACCGGCCGTTCCGGCGCCGGGCACCGACGCCTCGAGCTGCGTGTTCTCGACCTTGTATTCGCCGCCGGTCAGGCTGACGACGACCTGCTCCTTCGGCGATGGAGCGGCCACCACGTTGTCGTTGGCGACGTTGCCGTGCATCAGGCCGTTCCTGCCGGCGCTGGGCACCCATTCCAGCCGCAGGAAGCGGTCCTTGGAGTCGGTCATCAGGGTGATGTTGTCCGACACCCGGTTGTTGTCGCCGCCATGCAGGAAGATCGCCGCGGCGCCGGTGTTCTCCAGCAGATTGCCCTGCACGGTCACGCCGCTGGTCATGTCGTCCAGATAGATGCCGAACCCCTTGTAGCGGACCAGCCAGCGCCCCTGCGCGTCGGTGGCGAGACCGCCGGTGTCGCGGATGTCGTTGAAGCGGACGATGCTGCGGGTGTCGTTGCCGCTGCGGCCCAGCATCTCGATGGCGCCGGCATCGGCGGTCTGGCGCGCGGTGTCGCGGATGCGGTTGAATTCGATGACGTTGTCGCTGTTCACCGTCTGCGGGTTCCAGTTCTTCACCGAAATGCCGTAGCGCGCCGCCCGCCGGATGTCGTTGTGGGCGATCAGCGTGTTGCGGATGCCCGCCGCCATCACCCCGCCGCCGAAGAACCGCACCTCGCCCACGTCGCTGATGCGGTTGGCAAGGACGCGGTTGTCGCTGCTTCCCGGCGCCAGGAAGATGCCGGAGCGGCCGAGATGCTCCATCCGGTTGCCCGACACCTCGCTGCGCGTGGCGCCGTCCAGCGTGACCGCGGTGCCGACCAAGGCGAAGCGGTTGCCGGCGATGCGCAGGCCGCTGCCGCCCTTCGCCAGCACGGCGCTGCCGTCCCACGGCACGTCGGTGAAGGTCAGCCCCTCCACCGTAACGTTGCGGGCGTTCTCCAGTCGGAGAAGATTGGCGGTCCTCGCCACCATCAGTTCCGCCCGCCCGCTGTCGAGCCCGGTCGGCGGCTTCACCAGCAGCCGCTTGGCTTTGGCGTCCCAGGCGAACTCACCCGGCCGCGTCAGGAAATCGGGATGGCCGAGCAGCCGCACGGTGGAACCGTCGCGGTACGGATACTGCCCGTCGCCGCCGAAGCTCAGCAGCCCGTTCGGATCGGCGGACGCCACCCCCAGCAGATCGTCGGACAGCCGTTCGCGGTCCAGCGCCTGCGCCCGCACCCCCGGCCCGGCCCAGCCGGCCTTCAGCACGCCCGGAGGCACCTGCATCTGCCGCTTGGATCCCGGACTTTTGGAATCGGGGCTTTTGGCGTTGGACTGCACCGCCTTGGCCGGAAACCAGCCGCTGCGCGGGTCGCCGGGGTCGAAGTCGCCGCTGCGCGCGGCGTCCAGCCGCTGTCCGTTGCCAGGGCCGCCGCCAGAACCGCCGCCAGAACCGCCAATGGAGACGTCCAGCCCCGGATCGCGTGCCAGCGGCGCCGACAGCACGCCGTTCGCCAGTTCCGCACCGCCCACCGCCTCGCCGCCCGACAGAACCGGCTGCTCCCCCTCCACCGCGGTCAGTCGCAGCCCCGGCAGCGAGCTGTCCACCACCAGCGGCGCCGCCAATCGGTAGGTGCCACCATGCAGCCGCACCGTCGCCGGTCCGCCCCCCTTGGCGGCGGCCAGCGCACGGGCCGGGGTGGCGAAGGGACCGTCGCGCCCGTCCGCCGAGGGCTGGGACAGGCGGCCCGACCAGCGGTCGTTCCCGGTGGGCGACACGAAAAACGTCGTCTCCGCCGCGGCCGCCATCGCCCATCCGGCAGGCAGCAGGACCGCGCACATCGCCAGGATGCGGGCTGCGCGGCTCCAGGACTCAGGGTGGGAACGGGGCATGAAGAAAGCTCCTCCGTTGCGACAGACCTTCCGCCGAAGGGGGGAGACTGACCCAGGCCAGCCGCACCGGCAAAAGCGCGAAGGGGGTGTGCGGGTGCGAAGGGGCCACGCCCTCTGCACCCCTGCCCGGCCGGGACGGGACGTATAGGCTGGCTTTTCATCCTAGCCTGACCGGCCGGTCGTACCCGCTTGCCCGCGGATCGTTCCGATCAGGCGGGGGCCGGAAGCGAAGCCTACAACCAGGGACGGTTTGCCGATGATCGAAATGGCGCTGATCGCGCAGGTCCTGGTGCTGGTGCTGGTGACCGTGGTGTTCCTCAGCACCGGCAGCGCATCGATGTTCCATCCGCTGACGCTGTACCTGATCTTCCATGCTCTGGTCTTCGTCATGCGGCCGATCCTGGTCCACACGCAGAATTTCAACGACGTGTGGCTGTTCATGGGCTTCTGGCCCAGCGAGCAGCAGTTCGTCATGACGCTGGTGGTCAGTTCGGTCGGGCTGGTCGCCTTCGCCGCCGCCTGCGCCTGGGCCGGGATGGTCCGTCCCGACTGGACCCCGAACGGGGAGCCCGCGCCGTCCTTCAGTTTCGACCGCGTCGACGTGGTGGCCTTCCTGACGACCGCGGCGCTGCTGGGGCCGCTCGCCATCTATTCGGCGATCCAGCGCCAGGGCGGCGCCAGCTTCGATGGCACCGGCGACGTGCAGATGGAACGCGATCCGCTGACCGGACAGCCGATCTACACCAACACCACCGGCTACATCGCCGAAGCCCATTCGATGGGCCTGCCGCTGACGCTGGGGCTGATCTGGATCTGCCGGTTCCACCCGCTGTCCTTCATCCCCTTCGGCGCCTTCGTCGCCTACCGCGCCTATCTGGGCTGGGGCCGCTGGGCGATCATCATGGGCATCCTGGGTCTGGTGCTGCTGATGCTGTACCGCACGCGCACCAAATGGTTCCGGCTGTGGCATGCCTTGGCCGCGGTGCCGGTGCTGGGGCTGTTCACGCTGCTAGGCAACAACCGCGATGCCTTCCGCGACGTGCTGGCCGGCGATGCGCCGCCCTCGGTCCTGCTGAGGTTCAACGGCGGCAGCGGCGGCGGCCGGGCGATCGACGCGCTGGCCGGCCAGGATCTCGCGAACTTCGACTTCCTCGCCTACATCCTGTGGGTGGTGCCGAAACAGTCGGCCACCTACACCTGGTTCACCCAGTACCTGCAGCTGTTCACCGAACCGATCCCGCGCCTGCTGTGGCCGGACAAGCCGGTCGGCGCGCCGGTGAAGTGGGTGGACCTGAACGACTACGGCGTCTTCTACAACCTGACCACCTCGCTGCCCGGCGACGGCTGGATGAGCGCCGGCTGGATCGGCATGATCGTCACCATGGTGGTGGTCGGCCTGATCCTGGGGCGGCTGCACCGCTGGTTCTGGACCGACGGGTTCCGCAACCGCTACGCCGTGCTGTTCTATTGCGCCTTCCTGCCGCTGTGCCTGCAATGGTTCCGCGACGGCAACATCACCATCGTGAAGTTCGGCTTCTTCTCGCTGCTGCCGATCCTGCTGTGGATCGGGCTGACCCGCGCCCTGCGGGCCTGGGGGATCCTGGAGGACGACCCGCTGCGTCCGGTGGTGGCGCCGCCCAATCTTGTCCGAAGGGAGCCGTCATGACGCTGACCGTCAGCGCCGTCATCGCCACCTACAACCGCGGGCCGGAGCTGCGCATCGCGCTGACCCGGCTGATGAACCAGACCACCCCGCCGATGGAGATCATCGTCATCGACGACGGCTCCACCGACGGCACGGGCGCGATGATGCGGGCGGAGTTTCCCACCGTCCGCTACGTCCGCCAGCCACACAACGGCGGGCTGATCCTGGCCCGCAACTTCGGCTTCGTGAACACCACCGGCGACTGCATCCTGTCGGTGGACGACGACAGCTGGTTCGAGGATCCCGACGGGCTGGCCCGCTGCGTCGCCTATCTGGAAGAGAATCCGGAGGTCGCCGCCGTCGCCTGCAACATCGAGACGCGCGACGGGCTGGTCTATTTCCCCAAGGGCGCCGCCCCCTTCGATGTGCCCTGGTATGTCGGCTGCGGCCATCTGCTGCGGCGCAGCGCGGTCGAGCGGGTCGGCCTCTACATGCCGGAACTGTATCGGCAGGGGGAGGAGAAGGATCGCTGCCTGCGGCTGGTCGGCGCCGGTTACCGCGTCGTCGCCCTGCCCGACGTCATGGTCTACCACGACAAGAGCGAGAAGGGCCGCAAACCGGGGATGGAGCGCTTCTACAACCACCGCAACGACTTGATCCGCGAGGTGGCGCGCTGCCCGTCCTCGCTGATGGCATGGCGGCTGGCGCGCAGTTGGGCCGGCAACAGCTGGAAGAACCTGCGCCACGGACCGCGGATGACCGACCTGAAGGTGCTGCTGGCCTTGCCGCAGATCGTCCGCATCGGGCTTAAGCACCGGGCGCCGGTAGGTGTCGAGGCTTACCGCCGCTGGCTGCATCTGGCGAAGACCGCGGCCCCGGCGAGCGCTCCTCCTGCGGAAAAGCCCGTCAGCCGGGCTGCATCCCGCCCAGTTGCAGCAGAACGGCCCAGCCCAGCACGATCAGATTGACGGTCAGCGTCATCGCCATGCCCGGCGCCCGCGCGAAGGGATGCACCAGATAGCCCGCCCAGAACAGCAGCCGCCCCAGCACGAACAGCCCTGTCGCCACGACCGCCGCCCCCAGCGAGGGCTGCGGCAGGGTGGCGACCAGGGCGGCCAGCGCCGGCACGAAGATGGCGGACTGCTCCACGCTGTTCGCCAGCACCCGCTGGGCGACGCGCTGGCCGCGCGATTCGGGGTCCTCGACCGGGTTGAAGGCCTGGGTGCGGCCGCGCATCGCCATCACCCCGACGACCATGCCGAACAGCACCAGCGCCGGCCAGACCGCCAGCCGCGCCCACAGCGCCATCCGTGCGCCCGGCGCGTTGACGCCCATCGGCGGCGCCACCAGCGACAGCAGAAGGACGAACAGCAGCGCCGTCACCACCATCGACGCCCCGTTCAGCATAAGGGCGCCGCGGATCAGGGACTTGCGCCTGCGGGGGGCGCCTTGGTGAAGGCTGCTGTCGGACATTGGGGCGGGGCTCCGTCAAAGGGCGGGGATTCGACAAAGGCGCCGGTCCTTCCCATTTGGAAAAGACCGCTCCCTGTTCCTTTGACCAATAACGGCCCAGCCCGTGATTTGGATCAAGGTCCGGGAGGGGCGGCAGGTGTTCGATGACGAAGTCTAGTGGGGGCTGCCCCGATGGGACAGATGTTGTCAGCCTCTCTTTTCGCTACCATGTTGTAACCATCTGCTTCACCATGTGGGTGAACGCGGCGATCTCGATGGTGGAGGGCCTATGATGGATCTCGTTCTGCTCGGTGGTGCGGTGGCGACGGCTGCGGCGTTGGCCGGTCTGATCGCCACGATGCCCACCCCCAAACCGATCCCGATCCGCGTCCGCGACCGGCGCCGTCAGCGTCGCTGACGTCACCGGCTTCACGACGTATTCCGATTGGGCGTTTCCCGATGGGGTGTTTCCCGTCGGGACGACAGCACTGCAACTCAGCGGTCCAGGTCGCGGATCGCGCGGTTCAGCTCGAACTCCTTGGAGGCGACGTAGGCCTCCATCCCGACGATGCGCTTGTCCATGTCGCGGAAGCGCTGGGTCAGGCCGGCGAGCGTCCGGTCGGGCTTGGTCGACACCGTCCGCCAGAACGCCTCTTCCTCGGCATCGCGATACAGCTGCGCCGGACGCACCGGCAGCACCAGCAGAGCGATCACATAGGCGATCACCAGCGGGACCGAAAAGAAGAACAGGGCGAATAGCATCGCCAGCCGGACAACCATCGGCTGCACGCCGAAATAATCGGCGACGCCCGTGCACACCCCGCCCAGCACTCCGCGCTGCGGATCGCGATAGAGCCGATGCGGATTCGGCGAGTCGTAGAAGGACGTGCGGTCCATGGCGGCCTCGTTCCTTTCGTTGAGTTTCGGTTTGGGTGATGAGGTGCTGCGGCGGTTGCCCCCACCTAACCTCCCCCGCTGGGCGGGGGAGGGACTGCCGCTGAACGCCGACAAAGCTCCTGTCCCCCTCCCCCGCCCAGCGGGGGAGGGTTGGGGTGGGGGCATTCGAAGCCGACACCTCACACTCCCGCAACCATCACACCTTGTTGCGCCAGTTCGGCGCCTCGGCATCCAGCACGCGTTCCAGCGTATGGACGCGGGCCTCCAGCCGGTTGGAGATCTCCCACAGCTCGGCCAGCAGCCGTTCGTCCTGCGCGGAGAGCCCGCGCTGCGACCGCCATTTGGTGATGTAGTGGAAGACGATCCAGACCGGCGCCACCACCACCATGAACAGCACCGCGAGGACGAAACCCAGGAACCCCATGGTCGTCGGGCCTTCTTATTGTCGTGAGGGGAGTGGGCGGGGCGTCACCGCCCCACCCCGGCACCAAGGCAAGGGTCAGCCGTTGCGGCGGGCCGCGATGCGGGCCTTCAGCGCGGCCAGATCCTCTTCGACCTTGTGGGAGGCCTCGAGTTCCGCGATCTCTTCGGTCAGGCTCTTGGTCCGGCCGACGTCGTAGGCCTCGACCCGGCCCTCCATCTCGTCCAGGTTGCGTTCGACCTGCTCGAAGCGCGACAGGGCGTCGTTGATGCGCTCGTCATGCAGGACGGTGCGGACCTTGACCCGGTTGCTGGCCGTCTGGGTGCGGGCGACCAGCGCCTTCTCGCGGGTCTTGGCGTCGGTCAGCTTGGCCTGAAGACGGCCGATGTCCTCGTTGGCCTTGGACAGCGCGGCTTCGACCTGCACCAGCTGTTCGGCCAGCGCGTCCGCCTGTTCGGCGACCTTGGACTTGGCCATCAGGGCGCCCTTGGCCAGATCCTCGCGGTCGCGGGTCAGCGCCACCTCGGCCTTGCGGTCCCACTCGTCGCGCTCGCGGTGGAGGTCGGCGACGCGGCGTTCGATCTCCTTCTTCTCCGCGATGATCTTGACGGTGGAGGAGCGCACCTCGACCAGCGTGTCTTCCATTTCCTGGATGATCAGGCGGATCAGCTTCTCCGGCTCCTCGGCGCGGTCGAGCAGGGAGTTCAGGTTCGACTGCACGATGTCGGTCAGGCGCGAAAAGATGCTCATGGTCGGTGTCCCGTTTATCAGCAGCGTATCAGCCGAGGATGGCGCCGGCGACGATGCCGGCGAAGAAGAACAGCCAGCTTTCGACCGGCCGGGTGGCGAGATAGTTGCGCACGCGCCGCATCGTCGGGCGGCTCTGCGCGGTGTTGAAGCGGTCACCGCCATAGCGGCGGCGGAAATCGCTGAAGTCGCTCATGCTTGACCTCCTTGCCATGCCGCTACTATCGCAACCGGCGTGCCAAACCGGCCAGACGCCCATTAATGCATTGTTATTAAACGATTTTTCCCTTGAGTTCGGGGATGCCGCCCCGCTTGCCGCATCGTCGTTTCAACGATACCATCGCTTAATCGGCGATTAAGTGACGAAATTCTCGATGCAAGCCGCTCCTCCCTCCCTTCTTGGCGAATCGCCGGTCTTCCTGGCGACGCTGTCCCATGTCTCGCGGGTGGCGCCGCTGGAGCGGCCGGTGCTGGTGATCGGGGAGCGCGGGACCGGCAAGGAGTTGATCGCCGCCCGCCTGCACTATCTGTCGCAGCGGTGGGACCGCCCCTTCGTCAAGGTGAACTGCGCCGCGCTGCCCGAATCGCTGCTCGATTCGGAGCTGTTCGGGCATGAGGCCGGGGCCTTCACCGGCGCCACCCGCCGGCAGATCGGTCGGATCGAACAGGCCGACGGCGGCACCCTGTTCCTGGACGAGATCGCCACCGCCTCCCCAGCCGTTCAGGAAAAGCTTCTGCGCGCCGTGGAGTATGGCGAGATCGAGCGGGTCGGCGGACGGACCGCCACCGTCGATGTCCGTGTGGTGGGTGCCACCAATGCCGACCTGCCGGCGCTGGCCGCGGCGGGGCGCTTCCGCGCCGACCTGCTGGACCGGCTGGCCTTCGACGTGGTGACGCTGCCGCCGCTGCGCGCCCGGCCCGACGACATCCCGCCGCTGGCCGAGCATTTTGCCCTGGGGATGGTGCGCGAGTTGCAGCGCCCGCTGTTTTCCGGCTTCACCGCCGCCGCGCTCGACCGGCTGCGCGCCCATGACTGGCCCGGCAATGTGCGCGAACTGCGCAACGCGGTGGAGCGCTCGGTCGCCGCCGCCGAGAGCGACGAGCCGCTGGACCGCATCATCCTCGACCCCTTCGATTCGCCCTGGCGCCCGACTTCGGCGCCGACCGCCCGCCCAACTCCGGAGCCGGTCACGGACACCCCTCCGCCGGCAGTCCCCGCCTTCGACGGCGGCATCCTCGATCAGGTCCGCGCCTTCGAGGCCGCCAAGCTGCGCGAGGCCCTGGAGCGGAACCGTTTCAACCAGCGCCAGACCGCCGAGGCGCTGGGGCTCGGCTACCACCAGCTTCGCGGCATGCTGAAGAAGCACGGGCTGATCCCAACACCCCCTCTGCGACCATAGGCCGTCCCCAGGTTGCGCCTGTACCGTGCTATACCGGTCGCTCAACCGTCGAGAGAGCGGTTCGTCACGATACGGGAAGGGGAGCAGCACGATGGCCACCAGCATGCCCAGCCTTGAGATCCGCGGTCCGATGAAGCCCGGTTTCGAGGAGATCCTGACGCCGGAGGCGATGGCCTTCCTGGCGGAGCTGGAGGGTCGCTTCGGGCCTGAGCGGCTGCGGCTGCTGGACGTACGGACCAAGCGCCAGGCGCTGCTCGACAAGGGCCACAAGCCGGATTTCCTGCCGGAAACCCGCGCCATCCGCGAAGCCGACTGGACCATCACCCCGCTGCCCGTCGACCTGCTCGACCGCCGGGTGGAGATCACCGGGCCGGTCGACCGCAAGATGGTCATCAACGCGCTGAACAGCGGCGCCAAGGTCTTCATGGCCGATTACGAGGATGCCACCTGCCCGACCTGGACCAATCTGGTCGAGGGGCAGATCAACATCCGCGACGCCGTGCGCCGGACCATTTCCCACGAGGATCCGGCCAGCGGGAAGAAATACCGCCTCAGCGACAAGACCGCAGTTCTGAAGGTCCGCCCGCGCGGCTGGCATCTGGACGAGAGCCATGTGCTGATGGAAGGCGAGCCGATGTCGGGCGCGCTGTTCGACTTCGGCCTGCATGTCTTCCACAATGCCAAGGAGCTTCTGGCCCGCGGCAGCGGCCCCTATTTCTACCTGCCCAAGCTGGAAAGCCATTTCGAGGCGCGGTTGTGGCGCGAGGTCTTCCTGGTGGCGGAGGAATACCTGCACCTGCCCCACGGCTCGATCAAGGCGACGGTGCTGATCGAGACCATCCTCGCCGCCTTCGAGATGGACGAGATCCTCTATGAGCTGCGCGAGCATTCCGCCGGCCTGAACTGCGGGCGCTGGGACTACATCTTCAGCTTCATCAAGAAGTTCCGGAAGGACCCCGCCGCCGTCATGCCCGACCGGGCCGAGGTGACGATGGCCACCCCCTTCCTGTCGGCCTACAGCCAGCTGGCGATCAAGACCTGCCACCGCCGCGGCGCGCCGGCCATCGGCGGCATGGCCGCCTTCATCCCGGTCAAGGGAGATCCGGAAGCGAACGAGGTCGCCTTCTCCCGCGTGCGGGCCGACAAGGAGCGCGAGGCGTCCAACGGCCATGACGGCACCTGGGTCGCCCATCCCGGTCTGGTGCCGGTGGCGCGCGAGGTGTTCGACGCCTACATGACCACGCCCAACCAGATCGCCCGCAAGCGCACCGACGTGACCGTCACCGCCGCCGACCTGCTGGCGGTGCCCGCCGGGCCGAAGACGGAGGCCGGTCTGCACAACAACGTGGCGGTCGGCATCGGCTATATCGAGGCATGGCTGCGCGGACAGGGCTGCGTCCCGCTGTTCAACCTGATGGAGGACGCCGCAACCGCGGAGATCAGCCGCACCCAGGTCTGGCAGTGGGTCCACACCGGCACGGCGCTGGACGACGGACAGGCCGTCACCCTGGACCTCGTCGACCGCGTCATTGCGGAGGAGCTGTCTGCCTGGAAGGAGCGTGTCGGCGCCGATGCCTATGCCAAGGGCCGCTACGCCGACGCCGCGTCGTTGTTCCGTGATCTGGTCGCGCGCGAGGACTTCACGGAGTTCCTGACCCTGCCGGCCTACCAGCGCGTGGTGGCGGAAGGGGCGTAAGGTCCTTTTCGGGGAGAGGGGGCGGCCGGCCCCCTCGGACCCGCCAACCCAGACCCGACCGTCAAATCCTCTCGGCCACCCAGATCACCGCACGCGTGCCGGCCTTGATCGCCGCCGAAAGCACCGGATAGCCGGCCGCGAGTTCCGCCTCGTTGACGATGCCGATGTCGCGGTGCTCGACCTCCTCCGCCTGGAACTTGCGGATGCTGTCGGCAAGCTCCTGATCCTCGGGGCCGAGGTGCTTCAGCTGCGCCTCGTAATGCTCCTCGATCACCTCTTCGACGGCGACGGTGCAGGCCATCGCCGCGCGTTCGCCGAGGATCGCGGTGCCGGCCCCCAGCAGGAAGCCGGTGACGTGCCACAGCGGCTGCAACAGGGTCGGCCGCACGCGGCGGCGGTTCAGCTGCTTTTCGAAATACTGCAGATGGACCAGCTCCTGCTCCGCCATGTGGCGCAGGGTCTTGCCGTGGCGGCCCTTGCCGATGACGGCGATCTGGCCCTCGTAGATGCGTTTGGCGCCATATTCGCCGGCATGGTCGACGCGGACGATGCGGGCCAGCCGGTCGCGCCGCGGCAGGTCGCCGGGCAGCGCGCCATGTCGCGAGATGGCGGTCGGAGAAGTCGTTTCGCTCACAGTGCAGTCCTCGACACCGGGGTGCGGATGTAGGCGGTGCGTGCCGCGACGAAGGCGTAGGCCGCCAGCGCCAGCGAGATCGCCACGTTGTAGCCCGCCATGGAAATGCCGAACAGCGACCAGGCCACTTCGTCACAGCGGGTGACCGGCGCCGCCATCACCTGCGCCCGCAACGCCTCCAGCGAATTCGCCGGGGCCGAGCCGCCGCAGGACGAGGTGCCGGCCCACCAATGCTGCTCCACCCCGACATGGTAGGCGGCGATGCCCGCGCCGGCCAGCAGGGCAAGCCCGCTCGCCACCAGCAGCGCGTCGCCCAGCCCTTTCCAACGGCGGAACAGCCAGGTCACCAGCCCGAACACCATCACCGCCACATAGGGCCAGCGCTGCATGATGCAGAGGATGCAGGGCTGGTAATCCAGCACGAACTGGAAGAACAGGGCCGACAGCAGCACGCCCGCACTGGCCAGGGCCAGCAGCAGCGCGGCAATGCGGGGATCGTCGAAGATGCGGGACATGAGGGGCTTGGTCGTCATGGCCGACAAGGTAGCGCGTGCGCGACCGTTCGACCAGCCGTCCGCGACGCGCGCACCGCCCCTGCGACGGCATGGCAGGGGCGGCACCGCCGCCGGGGAATAAGCACGGCCATGGCAGCGTCCCCGAAGCAGGCAGGCGGGGGATCGGGCTGGCGACAAACGGCGTTCTTTTGCACTTTCCGTTTCCGGACTGTTGAGTTAGAAGAGGCGTCGCTGCGGGCGTGGTGAAATTGGTAGACGCGCCGGACTCAAAATCCGGTTCCGCAAGGAGTGTCGGTTCGAGTCCGACCGCCCGCACCACCTTATTCCGACCGGCCTCCCGGTCGTGACCGGCATTCCGCCGTCCCCTCTTCCATTACCGAATCGGTCACGGCATCCGCCACAGCGGCACCGCAGGACGGTGGGCGCTCGCCGGACGAGTGCGGCGGTTGGCAGAACAAGTCGGCCAACACCTCTATAACAGCCGTCACCTCCCGGCTTGCGATCGAGTAGAAGATCGTCTGCGACCGTCGCCGCGTGCGGACCAGCCCGTCGGCGCGCAAGCGCGCCAGATGCTGCGACAGGGCCGACTGGCTGAGCCCGACGATCTCGCCCAACTGGCCGACGCTGCGCTCCCCCTGCCCCAGTTCGCACAGGATCAGCAGGCGCGCCTCGTTGGACAGCGCCTTCATCAGCTTGGCGGCGGGCCGCAGCCCCGGGGTCAGGATGGACGCACTCATTGACATTAAATTAGAAACTACTAATTTTATGGTCAAGGGTTTTCCCGGCGTCCGCCCTGCCCGACCAACCGTCTCGATTCAAGGCAAACCGACCATGTCCCTGTGCACGCTGTTCCGCCGCCTGATCCCCACCGCCCCATCGGCCGACCGCAGCGGCGCCGGTCCCATCCGCCAGATCGACCCAGCGACCGCCATCGAGTGGCAGGCCAGCAGCCAAGCGGTGATCATCGATGTCCGAGAAGCCCATGAACATGCCGCCGGCCATATTCCCGGCGCCATTCTGAACCCGCTGTCCTCTTTCGACCCGTCGCGGGTACCGACCGACCCGGCCAAGCATCTGGTTTTCCATTGCCAAGGCGGCATGCGTTGCGGCCCCGCCGCCGAACGCATGGTGGCCGCCGGCCACACCGGAACCATCAACCGCCTGCGCGGCGGCTTCGCCGCCTGGGTCAATGCCGGGGGTCCGGTGGAACGCTGAGTATCGGTATGGAAGGAGGACGGACTGCAATGAAGATGGTGCGGGCGGCGGGACTCGAACCCGCATACCTAAGGGTGAGGGATTTTAAGTCCCTTGCGTCTACCGGTTTCGCCACGCCCGCGCCCCAGACTCCGCCATCACAGGCCGGTCAGGCGACCGGATCATGACGGCAAAGCTCATGTCGACGGAGCGGCCCCGCGCTGCCCGCGCAGATTGCATACTGCGATATGCAACGCACCGTTCCGTGGTCATGACTTAGACAATCGCGGGGCTGCGGGTCAAGGGGCCTTCGCAAAACCGCAGGCATTCCCATATCGAAGGAAGCGCAACTGCGGGACAGGCCCTGAAATAGGGCCGGGCAAAGGGAGGACGCGGCGTGAGCGAGACGAACTGGCTGTCGCTGGTGGCACTTCTGATGGTGGCCGTTCTGGTGGTGCCGGCCGCCCTTCGCCGGAACCGTGGGGTCGTGCTTCGCAACGCGGCACTCTGGCTGGCGGCGATCGTGGCGCTCGTGTGGATTTATGACCGCTTCGGACCGTTCGGCGCCAACTTCTGAGCGCAGCTTTTCCGAACAGCCAGCCCGCAAGTTGCCTGCTAAGGCCCCCAGGGGCCAGAGCGCTTCAGGGACGGGTGTCCTCGTTCATCGTCATGATGCCGATTCCCATCGACACGCTGCCGAAGGTCAGCATCAGGCCGGCATAGAGCATGATCGTCGCGGTGATCCCGTACTCGCTGCTGCCGATCAGCGTCGCCAGCTTGGCGACGTCGAACCACAAGAGACCGGTCGCCAGCACCACCGCACCGGCGACGCCCGCTGCCAGATGGCGCAGAAGGAACAGCAACGCCGCTTTCTCAAAGCTCTTCATGGCGGAGCCTCCCGGCAGACGCGGTTTGGATGATGGGAGGCTAATATAGGACCGAATCGGTCCGGGACAATCGATCCGCCGACATAGCTGCGGTCATAGCGCCGCATTACCCTTTCGTACCAACCGTGACGGTCGGCGTACCGCCCAGACGGCGAATGGTGGCAGCCAATTCATCGGCCGCCGCCATCACCTCAGCCTCGTCGGTGCCGCGCAGAACCAGGCTGACGCCGAAGAAGCCGTTGCGGAAGTAAGGATAGCTGCCGATCTCGAGATTTGGATGGCGATCCTGCAAGTCCGACAGATCGGCGGCGATCACTCCCTCCCCCAACTCGCACGCCACCGTGCGGGCATGCAGCGCCGGTCCGCCGGCCAGCCGCGGCAGAATGCCGTCCAGCATCGCCCGCATGATGTTGGGCACGCCGGCCATGACGAAGACGTTGCCGATCTGGAAGCCGGGCGCCTGGCTGATCGGGTTGTCGATCAGGATGCCGCCGGCGGGGACATTGGCCATGCGCAGCCGCGCCTCGTTGAGTTGGTCGGCGGCGTAATGGCGTTCAAGCCGGGATACCGCTTCCGGATTGCGCTCCAGCGCCACGCCGAAGGCCTTGGCGACGCAGGCGGCGGTGATGTCGTCGTGGGTCGGGCCGATGCCGCCGGTGGTGAAGACATAGGTGTAGCGGGCGCGCAGGGCGTTGACCGCGGCAACGACCTCCTCCTCCACATCCGGCACCACGCGGGCCTCGCGCAGCCGCACGCCGATCTCCGTCAGCTTCTCGGCGATGTGGCCCAAATTGGCGTCCTTGGTGCGGCCCGACAGGATCTCGTTGCCGATCACCAGGACGGCGGCGGTCGGATTTGCTCCGGTCGGGGTTGCGGCGGTCTCGGACGTCATGGCGGCGGGGGTCTCCGTGGAACGCTCTTGTCGAGCGGGAAGGCCAAGGGTAGCGTCGCCGCCAAGATGCGCTTTCCCACCCCCCTTCTTCAAGGCCGCCTGATCCGCCGCTACAAGCGGTTCCTTGCCGATGTCCTGCTGGACGGGGCGGAGGTGACGGCGCATGTCCCCAATTCCGGCAGCATGATCGGGCTGGACATCCCCGGCTCCGCCGTCTGGCTGTCACGCTCCGCCAACCCGAAACGCAAGCTGGCCTACACGCTGGAGCTGGTGGAGGCCGCCGCTCCCTGGGGCGAGGGGCTGGTCGGCGTCAACACCGGCCATCCCAACGCGCTGGTCGCCGCCGCGATATCCGCCGGCATGATCCCGGAACTGGCCGGCTACGACCGGCTGCGGCGCGAGGTGAAATACGGCCGCAACAGCCGCATCGACGTGCTGCTGGAAGACGATCCGGCCAAGCCCGGCGCCCGGCCTCCGGCCTATGTCGAGGTCAAGAACGTCCACCTCCGCCGCCCCGACGGGCCCCATGCTGACGCCGCCGAATTCCCGGACTGCGTCACCGCCCGCGGCGCCAAGCATCTGGAGGAGATGGCGGCGATGGTGGCCCAGGGCTGCCGCGCGGTCATGCTCTACCTTGTCCAGCGCGGCGATTGTTCCCATTTCCGCACGGCGGGCGATCTCGATCCGACGTATCATGACGGTCTGCGCCGCGCGCTGGATTCGGGAGTGGAGGCGCTGTGTTGGTCTTGCGCGATCACGCCCGAATCGATTGAATTGGACCGGCCGCTGCCGATCCGGCTTTAGGGCCGCGGCGGGTTTCGGCATCGGGCTTTCGGTTACTTGGCATAGGGGCTTTCGTCTTGGAACAGGATCACGTCGAATCCAACCGCGTCCGTCTTCATGGTCCGGAGGGATTCGAAGGCATGCGCAAGGCCGGCCGGCTGGCCGCGCTGGCTCTGGACTACATCGTCCCCTATGTGCAGCCGGGCGTCACCACGGGCGAACTCGACCGCCTGCTGGAGCAGTTCATCCGCGACCATGGCGGCATCCCCGCCCCGCTGGGCTATCGCGGCTTCCCGCGCGCCAACTGCATTTCGGTCAACCATGTCGTCTGCCACGGCATCCCGGGCGACAAGCGGCTGGTCGACGGCGACATCCTGAACATCGACGTCACGCCGATCGTCGACGGCTGGTACGGCGACAGCAGCCGCATGTATCTCTGCGGCGACGTAGGCGTGAAGGCGCGCAAGCTGGTGGACGTCACCTATGACGCGCTGATGATCGGCATCGCCGCGGTGAAGCCGGGCGCCACGCTGGGCGACATCGGCCACGCCATCCAGACCTTCGCCGAGTCCCACCGTTTCTCGGTGGTCCGCGATTTCTGCGGCCACGGCGTCGGCCGCGTCTTCCACGAGCCGCCGTCTGTCCTGCATTACGGCAAGCCGGGCGAGGGTCTGGTCCTGAAGGAAGGCATGATCTTCACCATCGAGCCGATGATCAACACCGGCCGCCCCGACGTGAAGATCTTGGGCGACGGCTGGACCGCCGTGACCAAGGACAAGTCGCTGTCCGCCCAGTTCGAGCACTCCATCGGTGTGACCGCCGACGGGGCGGAGATCTTCACCCTGTCGCCGGCGGGGTACACGAAGCCGCCTTACGCGGTGGAGTGAGGCTGAGGGGCATTATGGGGTGAGTGGCGGGCGCCGTGTCGGGGGATGCGGCGCCCGAGTTGTTTTTGGCAGCGGCCAAGCACTCGATTGACCAGCGCCACAACGGACAACATCGCAGCAGCCCTGAAACGATCAAGGGCCCGGCAATTGCTTGCCGAGCCCTTGAAAAAACTGGTGCCGCAACAGGGATTTGAACCCCGGACCTACTGATTACGAATCAGTTGCTCTACCCCTGAGCTACTGCGGCGTCGTTGTGGCGCGGAACATAGCGAGGTGCTTCGCGGGATGCAAGCGGTGAATTTCGGAAAAATCGACCGCTCCTCCTCAAGCCTGCCATGCGCCCAAACGCCTCACCCGTGCTGCCGGATCACCTCCAGGAAGGCGTCGGCGTAGCGCTCCAGCTTGCGGCCGCCGACCCCCGGCAGATGGGCGAAGGCGGCATGGTCTTGCGGGCGCTGGGCCACCATCTCCAGCAGCGTGCTGTCGTGGAAGATCACATAGGGCGGCACGCTCTGCGCCTTCGCCAGCGCCGTCCGGCAGTCCTTCAGCGCGTGCCACAGCGCGTCGTCGGCCGCAGACAGCGCGCCGCGGGCGC
This sequence comes from Azospirillum largimobile, assembly GCF_977007025.2. Taxonomy (NCBI): domain Bacteria; kingdom Pseudomonadati; phylum Pseudomonadota; class Alphaproteobacteria; order Rhodospirillales; family Azospirillaceae; genus Azospirillum; species Azospirillum largimobile. The sequence goes on along the minus strand of NZ_CDRMUA020000001.1, from coordinate 198,187 downwards.
CGGAGCGCGACACGCCCTCCCCGCTCGATCCGCCGCCGACACTGCCGCCGCGAGCGGTGTGGCGGCGCAACGCGTCGTGGACGCCGCGGCGGCGCTCCAGCACCGGGTCCTTGCGCAGCTTCACCACCCGCTGGCCCTTGATGACGGCAACCCCGGCATCGGTCAGGCGGAAGCCGCCATAGCCCTCCAGGTCGACGGTCAGCAGCCCGGTCGCCACCAGCTGGCGATAGACCGACTGCCATTCGACCTTGGACAGGTCGGTGCCGACGCCGAAGGTCTTCAGCCGGTCATGCTGCTGCTGCACTACCTTCTCGGTGGCGTTGCCGACCAGAATGTCGATCAGATGGCCGGCGCCATAGCGCTGCCCTGTGCGGTAGACCGCCGACAGCGCCTTCTGCGCGGCGATGGTGCCGTCCCAGGTCTCGACCGGGTCGATGCAGGTGTCGCAGTTGCCGCAGGGCTCCGGCAGCGTCTCGTTGAAATAGTTCAGCAGCACCTGACGGCGGCAGTCCGGCGTCTCGCAGAAGCCGAGCAGGGCCTCCAGCTTGCCGCGCTCCACCCGGCGGTGGCTGTCGCCGGCCTCCGACTGCTCCAGCATCTGGCGCAGCATCACCACGTCGGCCATGCCGTAGGCCATCCAGGCGTTGGCGGGCAGGCCGTCGCGACCGGCGCGGCCGGTCTCCTGGTAATAGGCTTCCAGGCTCTTGGGCGGATCGAGGTGGCAGACGAAGCGGACGTTCGGCTTGTCGATGCCCATGCCGAAGGCCACCGTGGCGACCATCACCAGACCCTCGCTCTTGATGAAGCGGTCCTGGTTGGCCTCGCGCGTCTCGGCCGGCAGCCCGGCATGATAGGGCAGAGCCTCGCGGCCTTGGCTGTTCAGCCAGGCGGCGACATCCTCCACCTTGTTGCGCGACATGCAATAGACGATGCCGGCGTCTTCCGGGTGGTTCTCGCGCAGGAAGGCCAGCATCTGCTGGCGCTCGCTCTTCTTCGGCACCACGCGGTAGGTGATGTTGGGCCGGTCGAAGCTGGACAGGAAGACACGGGCGTCGGTCAGCCCCAGCTTGTCCTTGATCTCGGCGCGGGTCTGCACGTCGGCGGTGGCGGTCAGCGCGATGCGCGGCACCATCGGGTGGCGTTCGTGCAGGATCGACAGTTGCAGGTATTCGGGGCGGAAGTCATGCCCCCACTGCGACACGCAATGCGCCTCGTCCAGCGCGAAAAGCGCCAGCCGGGTGCGGTCGAGCAGGTCGAGGAAGCGCGGGGTCACCAGCCGTTCGGGCGCGACATAGACGAGGTCGATCTCGCCCTGCACCATCGCCCGCTCCACCTCCCGCGCCTCCGCCGGGCCGAGGGAGGAGTTGAGGAAGGCGGCGCGCACGCCAAGCTCCCGCAATGCCGTCACCTGGTCGCGCATCAGGGCGATCAACGGCGAGACGACCACCGTCACCCCGTCGCGCACCAGCGCCGGGATCTGGTAGCACAGCGACTTGCCGCCGCCGGTCGGCATCAGCACGAGCGCGTCGCCGCCGCGCACCACATGGTCGATGATGTCGGCCTGCTGGCCGCGGAAGGAGTCGTAGCCGAACACCGTCCGCAGCGCGTCGAGCGCCGTGGCCGGCCGTTGACCGAGGGCATCGTCCGACGCACCCGGGTTGCTGTAGGAAAACAACGAATCCACGCCGATGCGGTTCAGGAAAGTGGTGCCGGAGATCCGGCTTGTCGTCTCAACGCCCCATCATGTGGCACAGATCGCCCGCGGGGCAAAGCCGCAAAGGGACACGCCCGGGAACAAAGGTCGGACCTTCCCTGGCGCCACCACACATTGGTGTGAAAAGGTAGCGTCCGCTCATCGTCCGCGTGTAAACTGAAAACGGCGGATGGAATGGGCCATCCGCCGTTTCAGAAGGAGGAAGGTGGCATGAACAAAATGCCGTTCTTCCTGGTGCTCCGGTGGCGGAGATGGCGGATCGAAATCCGCTTGATCCACCGCTAAGCATCGGGAGCGTGCCGGCGGGTGCTGCAACACCCGCCGGCCACCTCCGAAAAATATACAGCCGCGCGGCCCGATTTTCAACGCGCGGTATCGGCCCCTACAGCAAATCGCGCAGCATCGCCACCAGCGGCACGTCGGCCGGCGGCATCGGGTAATCGCCCATCCGGTTCGGATAGACCCAGGCGAGTTTCTGCCCCTCCTGCGCCATCACGTCGCCCTCCCACACCCGGCAGACATAGAGCGGCATCAGCAGGTGGAAGCTCTCGTAGCTGTGCGAGGCGAAGGTGAAGGGCGCGAGGCAGCTTGCCGCCGTGTCGATGCCCAGCTCCTCCTTCAACTCGCGCACCAGCGCCGCTTCCGGCGTCTCGTCGGCATGCACCTTGCCGCCGGGAAACTCCCACAGGCCGGCTAGCGACTTGCCGGGCGGGCGTTGGGCCAGCAGCACGCGCCCATCGGCGTCGACGAGCGCCACCGCGACGACCAGCAGCACCGGCAGCGAACCGGGTGCAGGGGTGGAGTTGGGATCGAAACAGGCGGTCATCACGCGGCTCCAGTGGCGGTCAGCTCCGATAGCTGCCGTTGATGTCGATGTAGCCGTGCGTCAGGTCGCAGGTCCACACCTTCGCCGTACCCTTGCCCAGGCCAAGATCGATGTCGATGTCGATCTCCTTGCCCTTCATGTGATTGGCGACCGGCGTCTCGTCGTAACCGGGGACCTCCATCCCGTCGGCGCAGATCAGGGTGCCGCCGACGGTGATCCTGATCAGGTCGCGGTCGGCGCGCTCGCCGGCGCGGCCGATGGCGGCGACGATGCGGCCCCAGTTGGCGTCCTCGCCGGCCACCGCGGTCTTGACCAGCGGCGAGTTCGCCACCGTCATGCCGATCCGCTTGGCGACGGCGTCGCTGTCGGCACCGCGCACGGTGATGGCGATGAACTTGGTCGCCCCTTCGCCGTCACGCACCACCTGCAGCGCCAGATCGAGCAGCAGATCCTCCAGCGCGGCGCGGAACTCCGCCAGCTCGGCGGCATCGGCGCTCGACACCGGTGCGTTGCCGGCCTTGCCCGTCGCGAACAGCAGCAGCGTGTCGCTGGTCGAGGTATCGCCGTCGACCGTGATGGCGTTGAAGGTGCGCTCGGTGAACTCCGACAGCATGTCCTGCAGCGCGGTGGCGGCGATGGCGGCGTCGGTGAAGACGAAGCCCAGCATCGTCGCCATGTCCGGCGCGATCATGCCGGAGCCCTTGGCGAAGCCGGCGATGGTCACCGTCGTCCCACCGATGGTCGCGGTGCGAACGGCGCCTTTCGGGAAGGTGTCGGTGGTCATGATGGCGCGGGCGGCCTTCTCCCACGCGGCCGAGTCGGCGGCGAGGGCCGGGGCCATCGGCGCCAGGCACTTGCCGATGGCGTCGGCGGCCAGCGGGATGCCGATCACGCCGGTCGAGGCGATGTAGACCTCATCCGGGGCGCAGCCGGCCAGTTCGGCGGCGGCGGTGACGGTCGCCTGCACGGTGGCGTCGCCCGCCTTGCCGGTGAAGGCGTTGGCATTGCCGGCATTCACCACCACGGCGCGGGCCGAGCCCTTGGGCAGGCTGTCGCGGCACCAGATCACCGGGGCCGAGCAGGTCAGCGACCGGGTCAGCACGCCCGCCACGCTGGTGCCGGGATCCAGCACGGCCAGCAGCAGATCGTCGCGGCCCTTGTATCGGATGCCGCTGTTCGCCGTGGCGATGCGCACGCCCGCGATGGGCGGCAGCGTCGGGAAGCTGGCGGGAGCCAAGGGGGAGAGGGTCGTGGCCATGGAGGGAGTTCCCGTGGTGGGGAGTGGTGGCATGTGGAGAGGGGTAGGAGTGGAGACGCTTGCCCCCACCTAACCTCCCCCGCTGGGCGGGGGAGGGACTGCCGCCACTCTCCCGCACAAGCACTTACTCCCTCCCCCGCCCAGCGGGGGAGGGTTGGGGTGGGGGCATAGTATGCCCCCACCCCTTACTTCTTCGCCGGCTCCGCCGGAGCGGCGGGCGTCGCCGGGGCCGGGGTCGCCGGGGCGGCGGCCGGCTCTTCCTTCGGCATCGGCGAGCCGTCGAGCTGGAAGGTCTCGATCGTCGCCTTGCCGCGCAGTTCCTCGACCAGCGCGGTGACGATGTCCTTCGACAGCGTCTGCTCCAGCTGCGGCTTCACTTCGTCGAGCGTCGGCTGCGGCTGGGTGCGCTTATCCTCGACCTTGATGATGTGATAGCCGAACTGGGTCTTGACCGGCTCCTTGCTGATCTCGCCCGGCTTCATGGCGAAGGCGGCGTTGGCGAAGGGCTCGACCATCGCGTCCTTGGTGAAGTAGCCGAGGTCGCCGCCCTGGGCCGCGGCGGCGGCGTCCTTGGACTTCTCCTTGGCCAGCTTGGCGAAATCGCCGCCCTTCTTCAGCTGGGCGATGATGGCCTTGGCTTCGTCTTCCTTCTCGACCAGGATGTGGGCGGCCTTGACCTCCTCCTGCGCCGGGTTCTCCTTCAGGAAGTCCTGATAGGCCTTCTGCGTCGCCTCGGGGGTGATGCGGGCCTTGATCTCCTTCTGGATGTAGGCGCGCTGCACCGCGCGCTCCTCGGCGCGCTTGATCTCGTCCTTGACCTCGGACGAATCGGCCAGACCGGCCTTGTAGCCGGCCGAGGAGACCAGCTTGCCGCTGACCAGCTGGTCGATCACCGCCGGATAGATCATCTCGATCGGCATCTGCTGCACCTGCGGCGGCAGCTGCGAGACCATGCGGGAGACGTCCGACTTGCGCAGCTCCTCGCCGTTGACGCGGGCGACCACCGGATCGGCCGGAGCAGCCGGGGTGGCCGGAGCGGAGGCGGCCGGGGCCGGGGCAGCCGGCGCGGGGGTGGCGGGAGCCGGCGTCTGGGCATTGGCGGCCAGCGCGATGCCACAGGCGGCAACCGACAGGAGCGCGGTGCGGAACACTCGTTGAACCATGGCGTGTCTGTTTCCTTCCGGCGGATGCTTCGCAACAAGAGGGCGGCCGATGGGTCGGAGCCCCGGTTCGCATGGCCTGCGGCATCGGAGCCATCCGCCGCTCCGCGCCCGATTCCGCAGGGGATTAAGCATGGCTAGCCCGCGCGGGGCAAGGGGTGCGCTTGGGTTCCGTCCGGGATGCCGTTGCGGATCCGGAGCCCATGAGCCTCCCCAACGACCTGTGCCTCGCGTCCGGCAATACCAGCCCCGAACCGTCCCGTCAGCCGCCTTCCCGCTTTCTGGACGCGATTTCATGGTTCCGTCATGCCCGCAACGGGGCGGGCGGCGCCGTTGATGATGCCGCAGGGGGGCTCCACCTGCCCGGTCTCGTTGACAGGGCCTTGCCATAGTCCTATGTGAGACCCGTCGATAGACTGGCCCGCATTCCGCTTTACTCCCGAGGTTTTCATGTTCGGCGCTCTCGCCCGCAAGATTTTCGGCACCGCCAACACGCGCGCGGTCAAGGCGCTGCACAAGACCGTGGCTCAGATCAACGCGCTGGAGCCGTCGGTCGCGGCGCTGACCGACGACCAGCTGAAGGGACGCACCGACTGGCTGCGCGACCGGCTGGCCAAGGGCGAGACGCTGGACGACATCCTGCCCGACGCCTTCGCCACCGTGCGCGAGGCGGCCAAGCGCGTGCTGGGCCAGCGCCATTTCGACGTCCAGCTGATGGGCGGCATGGTGCTCCACAGCGGCAAGATCGCGGAGATGCGCACCGGTGAAGGCAAGACGCTGGTCGCCACGCTGGCCGTCTACCTGAACGCGCTGGAAGGCAAGGGCGTCCACGTCGTCACCGTGAACGACTATCTCGCCTCGCGCGACAGCGGCTGGATGGCGCGGGTCTACGGCTTCCTCGGCCTGACGACCGGCTGCATCGTCCACGGCCTGGACGACGACGAGCGCCGCGCCGCCTATGCCGCCGACATCACCTACGGCACGAACAACGAGTTCGGCTTCGACTATCTGCGCGACAACATGAAGTTCCGGCTGGAGGAACTGGTCCAGCGGCCCTTCAACTACGCCATCGTCGACGAGGTCGACTCGATCCTGATCGACGAGGCGCGCACCCCGCTGATCATCTCCGGCCCGTCCACCGACTCGTCGGAGATGTATGTCCAGGTCGACCGGCTGATCCCGATGCTGGTCCCTGAGGATTACGAGAAGGACGAGAAGCACCGCACCGTCAGCTTCACCGAAGCCGGCCAGGAGCATATGGAGCAGTTGCTGGGCCAGGCCGGGCTGCTGAAGTCGGGCGGGCTCTACGACATCCAGAACGTGGCGCTGGTCCACCATTCGCAGCAGGCGCTGCGCGCCCACATGCTGTTCCAGCGTGACAAGGACTACATCGTCAAGGATGACAAGGTCGTCATCATCGACGAGTTCACCGGCCGCATGATGGAAGGCCGCCGCTTCTCCGAAGGCCTGCACCAGGCGCTGGAAGCCAAGGAGAAGGTGACGATCCAGCGCGAGAACCAGACGCTGGCCTCCATCACCTTCCAGAACTATTTCCGCATCTACCCGAAGCTGGCCGGCATGACCGGCACCGCGCTGACCGAGGCGGCGGAGTTCGGCGAGATCTACGGGCTCGAAGTGGTCGACATCCCGACCAACGTCCCGGTCAAGCGCATCGACCACGACGACGAGGTCTATCGCACCGCGACCGAGAAGTACCACGCGATGATCGACCTGATCGAGGACGCTCGCAAGCGCGGCCAGCCGGTGCTGGTCGGCACCACCTCGATCGAGAAGTCGGAGCTGCTGGCGGAGCTGCTGACCAAGCGCGGCATCCCGCACAACGTCCTGAACGCCCGCCACCACGAGCAGGAAGCCTACATCGTGGCCCAGGCCGGCCGCGCCGGGGCGGTGACCGTCGCCACCAACATGGCCGGCCGCGGCACCGACATCCAGCTGGGCGGCAACCTCCAGATGCGGATCGAGGTCGAGCTGGCCGATGTGCCCGAGGGTCCGGAGCGCGAGGCCCGCATCAAGCAGATCGAGGCCGAGATCGCCGAGGCGCGCGAGACGGTGAAGCAGGCCGGCGGCCTCTATGTCGTCGGCACCGAGCGCCACGAAAGCCGCCGCATCGACAACCAGCTGCGCGGCCGTTCCGGCCGCCAGGGCGACCCCGGCACCTCGAAGTTCTTCCTGTCGCTGGAAGACGACCTGATGCGGATCTTCGGGTCGGAGCGGATGGACAGCATGCTGCAGCGTCTCGGCCTGAAGGAAGGCGAGGCGATCATCCATCCCTGGATCAACAAGGCCCTGGAAAAGGCGCAGCAGAAGGTCGAGGCGCATCACTTCGAGGTCCGCAAGAACCTGCTGAAGTTCGACAACGTCATGAACGACCAGCGCAAGGTCGTCTATGAACAGCGCCACGAGGTGATGGAGAGCGAGGACATCGCGGAGGAAATCCGCGAGATGCGCCACCAGATCATCGCCAACATGGTGTCGACCGCCATTCCGGCCAACAGCTACTCCGAGCAGTGGGACATCGACGGCCTGCACGAGGCGGTCAACCGCGTGCTGGGCATGGACCTGCCGGTCCAGGAGTGGGCCAAGGAAGAGGGCATCGCCGAGCCGGAGATCGAGGAGCGCGTGCGCGAGGCCGCCGACCGCAAATATGCGGAGAAGGAGGAGACCTACGGCGCCGAGACGATGCGGCATGTGGAAAAGAGCATCCTGCTCCAGATCCTGGACCAGGAATGGAAGGACCATCTCCTCCAGCTCGACCACCTGCGCCAGGGCATCAACCTGCGCGCCTACGCCCAGAAGGATCCGCTGAACGAATACAAGCGCGAGGCCTTCGAGCTGTTCGACACCATGCTGATGGCACTACGCGAGCAGGTCACCACCATCCTGATGCATGTCGAAATCCGCATGGCCCCCTCGCAGGAGGAGCTGTTCGCCCGCCAGATGCAGGAGATGCACGAGGGCCGCACCGATCCGGCGCTGGCGATGGCCGCCATGGGGGCGGGTGACGGCGACGTCCTGCCCGACGGCATGGTCCGCGCCTCGTCGCTCGCCGGCACGCCGGAGGATCAGCCGCTGCCGGCGGACGTGATGGAAAACACCCCGCGCAACGCCGCCTGCCCCTGCGGCTCCGGCAAGAAGTTCAAGCACTGCCACGGACGGATGGCGTAAGGGGTGATGGGTGGGGGTGCCTGTGCGTTGCCCCCACCCCTCCCACGGCTTCGCCGCGGGCCCCTTCCCTCCCCCGCTTCGCAAGGGAGGGAGTTATCCCCTCCCCCGCCCAGCGGGGGAGGGTTAGGGTGGGGGGCTAGCTCCCCAAAAGCAAAACTCCCCCGCTGCAACCAACCCCTCCCCACCCCGTTTCCCCTGCGTCACCACGGGGAAACGGAACGCCATGTTGGAAGAGTTCAAGAAATTCATCAGCCGCGGCAATGTCGTGGAGCTGGCGGTCGGCATCATCATCGGTGCGGCCTTCACCGGGATCGTCAATTCCCTGGTCAAGGACATCCTGATGCCGCCGATCGGCTGGATCATGGGCGGGATCGATTTCTCGAATTACTTCTTCAGCCTGTCGGGCGGCCATTACGACTCCCTGCAGGCGGCCGAGGCGGCTGGCGTCGCCACCATCAACTACGGCCGTTTCATCAACGCCTGCATCAATTTCCTGATCGTGTCGGGCGCCCTCTTCATGATCGTCCGGCAGGTCAACCGGCTGCACATCCTGCACAAGGAAGTGCCGAAGACGCCGCCGCGGCAGGAACAACTGCTGGAGGAAATACGCGACGCCCTGCGCGCCCAGTCCCAAGGTGTCTCCACCGCAGCTTCGACGTCCGACCGCTCCTCCTGACGGCACCTTCGCTCGAAACGGGTATTTGTCACGGGGTAAGGAGAACCCCCCGTTGCCGAGGCTGGGCGAACGGGCTACCCTCTCCGGCGAGATGGCGAGGGCGGGGCGGTGGCCACCGGATGACGGCGCCCGGTCCCGCCATCGCCATGCGCCCCCCGGCAAGAGCCCCCGGCCAGAGCGATGTCAATGTCCGTCCACCGCGTCCCGCCCGCCATCCGCACCGGAACCAGAGGATGAGCCTCGATCCGCGGACCGCCCGTCATGGACGATCTGCGGGCCGGCCCTTCGGGAGCCGGCACCCGGGGGGGCGCCTGGGGGGCCGGTGTCTTGCCGGCGGGCTGGTCGCCCTGCGCCTGCTTATCCTCCTGCTGCTGCCGATGCTGGTCGGCGGCCCGGCCGTGGCGATCAACTCGCCACCGCCTGCCGTGCCGGCGCCCGAGGCGGCACCGCGGCCGGCCGAGGTCCGGGTGGCGCTGGATGACAATTACCCGCCCTACAGTTTTCGCAATGCCGACGGCACCCATGTCGGGATCGTGAAGGACCTGTGGGCGCTGTGGTCGCAACGGACCGGCGTCGCGGTGCGGATGATGCCGAGCGACTGGATTCTGGCACGCCACGCGGTCGACACCGGTGCCGCCGACGTGATCGAGACCATATTCCGCAACGGCGCGCGCGATGCGCGCTACGACTTCTCCACCCCCTACGCCCGCGTCGACGTGCCGATCTGGTTCAGCAGCGACCTCAGCGGGATCATCGGGGTGGACTCGCTGCGCGCCTTCACCGTCGGGGTCAAGGACGGCGATTTCTGCGCCGAATGGCTGACCGACCAGGGCATCACCGCGTTCCAGCGTTTCCCCGGCTTCGAGAAGATGGTTGACGCCGCCGCCCGGCAGGAGACGCGGGTCTTCTGCATGGACGACCCGTCGGCCACCTACTACTTGACCAAGCGCGGGGTGCAGGGACGCTTCCGCTACACCGACCCGCTCTACACCGGCGAACTGCACTGGGCGGTCCGCAAGGGCGAGGCGGCGCTCCACCGCCTGATCTCCGACGGCTTCGCCCGCATCACACCGGAGGAGCGCAAGGCGATCGAACAGCGCTGGATCGGCCGCAGCCTGGGCGGGGTGAGCCCCGGACTGATCGACCTGCTGCTCAAGCTGCTGGCTGGGGTCGCGGTGCTGGGCATCGGCGCGCTGGTCTGGGTGCTGCTGCTGCGCCGGCAGGTGGAAAACAAGACGGAGAGCCTGCGTACCGCGGTCGCCGCCCTGACCGCCAGCGAGGAGCGCGTCCGCACCATCTTCGACAGCGTCACCGACGCCATCTTCATCCACGACCTCGACAGCGGCGCCATCCTGGAGGTCAACCGCCGGATGGCGGAGATGTACCGCATCGGCGACACGCCGCTGACGGACATCCATGTCGGGATGCTCAGCTCCGGCGTGCCGCCCTACACGCGGGACGAGGCGGCGGCCTGGATCCGCAAAACGTCCGGCGGCGAGCCGCAGCTTTTCGAATGGCATGCCCGTCGGCTGGACGGCACCCTGTTCTGGGTGGAGGTCAGCATGCGGCGCGCCACCGTGGACGGCAACGACCGCCGCCTGCTGGTCGTCGTGCGCGACATCACCGAGCGCAAGGCGGCGCAGGAGCGGGTGGAGTATCTGGCGCGCCACGACGTGTTGACCCTGCTGCCGAACCGGCTGCTGCTGCAGGACCGCACCGAACAGGCGCTGGCGCGGGCGGAACGCAGCGGCCGGCTGGTGGCGCTGGTCGCCTGCGGGCTCGACCGCTTCAAGACGGTGAACGACAGCCTCGGCCACGCCGTGGGCGACGCCCTGCTGCGCGCGACGGCGGAACGGCTGAAGGCCGCGGTGCGCGATACCGACACCGTCAGCCGCAGCGGCGGCGACGAGTTCATCCTGCTGCTGTCCGGCCTGCCCGACGGCGACGCGGTGGTCGAAACGGTCGCCTCCCTGCACGAGGCGATGGCGGCTCCCTTCCAGATCGACGGGCACGAGTTGACCGTCACCCTGTCCTCCGGCGTGGCGCTGGCGCCGGCCGACGGCAAGGACTTCGCTACCCTGCTGAAGAACGCCGACACCGCCCTGCACCACGCCAAGGCCGCCGGCCGCGACACCCACCGCTTCTATGCCGAGGCGATGAACGCCGAGGCGGTCGCCCACCTGTCCACCCGCAGCGGCCTGCGCCGCGCGCTGGAACGGGGGGAGTTCCTGGTCCACTACCAGCCCCAGGTCAGCCTGGAGACCGGCGCCGTCATCGGCGCCGAGGCGCTCGTGCGCTGGAACCATCCCGACAAGGGCATGATCCCGCCCGGCGCCTTCATCCCGATCGCCGAGGACAGCGGCCTGATCGTCCCCATCGGCGCCTGGGTCCTGGCGGAGGCCTGCCGTCAGGCGGCGGCATGGCAGGCCCGCGGCCTGTCGCTGTCGGTCGCGGTCAACCTGTCGGCCCTGCAGCTCCAGCGCAGCGACCTCGTCCGCACCGTCACCGGGGCGCTGGCCGACAGCGGGCTGGACCCGCTGCTGCTGGAACTGGAGCTGACCGAATCGATGCTGATCCAGAACACCGATTTGGTGATGGACAATCTGCGCCGGATCAAGGCGATGGGCGTGCAGGTGTCGATCGACGATTTCGGCACCGGCTATTCCAACCTGTCCTATATCGGCCGCTTGGCGGTGGACAAGCTGAAGATCGACCGCAGTTTCGTCGCCGACCTCACCCGCAGCCACGACAGCGCCAAGATCACCGCCGCCGTCATCCAGATGGCCCACGGCCTGAACCTGACCGCCGTGGCGGAGGGGGTGGAGGATGCCGAAACGCTGGAGGCCCTGCGTCAGATGGACTGCGACGTCGCCCAGGGCTATTTCCTCGGCCGCCCCGGTCCGGCCGACGCGGTGGAACGCGCCGCCCGGCAGGTGAACCCGTTCAAGGTCGGGGTCTGAACCGGCAGTCCCCTTACTGTCCCTTCACCAGCGCGACAAGCTGGTCGAGCGCGGTCCCCCACCCCTGGTGGAAGCCCATCTCCTCATGCTGCGTCTTTGCCGCTTCGTCCTTGTGGAAGGCGATGGCGGTATAGAGCGTGCCGCCGGCCGTCGGCTCTATGCTGACCGATGCGGTCATGAATCCGCCGCCGGTGGGACGGAACCCCGGCCCGAGCGCGTCGGTGAAGACAAGAAGCCTCTCCGGCTCCACCGCCAGGAAGCAACCGGTGCTGTCGTTCCTTTCGCCGTTCGGCCCCTCCATCACCGTGCGGAACTTGCCGCCGGGCCGCAGGTCGATCTCACAGGCGGTGGTCCGCCAGGGGGCCGGCGTGAACCACTTCATCAGAAGCTCCGGATCGGTCCAGGCCCGCCAGACGAGCTTCGGCGGAACCGCGACCTCACGCTTCAGTTCAAGGTCGAGCTGCGGATTGAAAGACGCTGCGGTGTAAGCGGTCATGGGGTCTCTTCCTCCCGTTCGTTCAGGTCCAGCACCAGGCTGTCCAATTGGTCGAGCCGCTTGGTCCAGAGGTTCCGCTGGGCTTCAAGCCAGCTTTCCGCCGCCGCCAGCGCCTCCGGCTTCAGCGTGCAGGTGCGCACCCGACTGACCTTCCGCGTTTCGACGAGTCCGCTGTCCTCCAGCATCTTCAGATGCTGAAGAAAGCTCGGCAGAGCCATCTCGAAAGGTCTCGCAAGATCGCTGACCGACGCCGGACCGCGTCCAAGCGCCTGAATCACCGCCCTGCGCGTGGGGTCCGCCAGCGCGCGAAAAGTCATGTCGAGTGCCACATCCATGACGGCACCCTACCGGCAACAAATACTTAGGTCAACGCCTAACTATTGTGATCAGGCCGCCCCACTCGCCACATGCAGGCTGATCACCCCGGCAACGATCAGCGCGATGCCCACCACCTTCATCACCGTCAGCGATTCCCCGAACACGAACACGCCGATGGCGGCGATGGCCGCGGTTCCCGCCGCCGACCAGATGGCATAGGCGATGCCGACCTCGATGGTGCGCAGCGCCTTGGCCAGCAGCACGAAGGCGACGCCATAGCACAGCACCACCACCGCGGCGGGGCCGAGCCTCGTCATCCCGTCCGACATCTTCATCGCAGAGGTGCCGACGATCTCGAACAGGATCGCCACCCCCAGATACAGCCAACTCATCGCCGTCAAATCCCGACCAGCCCCGCGAAGCCGATCCCGCGGGCCGCGCAGGATGGACCGGGCGAGGAAACGCCGCAAGTGCGGCCGAACAAGCCCCACGGTTGACGCCACGCCCGGCGGGCCCTAGGGTCTTTGCCCTCATTCCTTGACTTTATCTATCTGGTTTCGAAAGGGTCCGACGATGACCGGCGAACGGGATCTGGCGTTGCAGGCGAAGGCATGGCCGTTCGAGGAGGCGCGCAAACTGGTCGCGCGCTTCGCGAAAGCGCCGCCCGCCAAAGGCTATGTCCTGTTCGAGACCGGCTATGGTCCGTCGGGCCTGCCGCATCTCGGCACCTTCGGCGAGGTGGCGCGCACCAGCATGGTGCGCCATGCCTTCCAGACCATGAGCGACATTCCGACCAAGCTGTTCTGCTTCTCGGACGACATGGACGGCCTGCGCAAGGTCCCCGACAACATCCCCAACAAGGAGATGGTGGCGGCCAACTTGGGCAAGCCACTGACCCAGGTGCCCGATCCCTTCGGCACCCATGACAGCTTCGGCGCCCACAACAACGCCCGGCTGCGCGCCTTCCTCGACAGCTTCGGCTTCGAGTACGAGTTCCAGTCCTCCACCGACTGGTACAAGTCCGGCCGCTTCGACGAGGCGCTGCTCGGCATCCTGCGCCATTACGACGAGGTGATGGCGGTGATGCTGCCCACCCTCGGCGCCGAGCGTCAGGCGACCTACAGCCCCTTCCTGCCCGTCTCCCCCTCCACCGGCCGGGTCCTGCAGGTCCCGATGCTGGAGCGCAACGTCGATGCCGGCACCATCGTCTTCGAGGACGAGGACGGCAAGAAGGTCGAACTCCCCGTCACCGGCGGCCATGTGAAGCTGCAATGGAAGCCCGACTGGGGCATGCGCTGGTTCGGCCTGGGCGTCGATTACGAGATGTACGGCAAGGACCTGATCCCGTCGGCCGATCTCGCCGGCAAGATCTGCAAAATCCTCGGCGGCACCCCACCGGAAGGCTTCAATTACGAGCTGTTCCTGGATGACAAGGGCCAGAAGATCTCCAAGTCGAAGGGCAACGGCCTGACGATGGAGGAATGGCTGGCCTATGCGCCGCAGGAAAGCCTCGCCCTCTACATGTTCCAGAAGCCGAAATCGGCCAAGCGCCTGTATTTCGACGTCATCCCGCGCGCCGTCGACGAGTACCTGACCTTCGTCGACAAGGTGCATGGCGAGGAGCCGGCGAAGAAGCTGGAGAACCCGGCCTGGCACATCCACAACGGCAAGCCGCCGGCGGTGCGCTCCGACGTGTCCTTCAACCTGCTGCTCAATCTGGCGGGTGCGGCGAATGCCGAGACCAAGGACACCATGTGGGGCTTCATCCGCCGCTACGCGCCGGACGCCACGCCCGAGAACAGCCCCTTCCTAGACAGCATGGTCGGCTACGCCGTGCGCTACTACCAGGATCAGGTGAAGCCGACCAAGCGGTTCCGCGCGCCCACCGACGCGGAGCGCGCCGCCCTGCAGGACCTGCTGGCCAAGCTGGACAGCCTGCCGGCCGACGCCCGCGCAGACACCATCCAGAACGAGGTGTTCGAGGTCGGCAAGACCCACGGCTTCACCGAACTGCGGGCGTGGTTCCAGGCCCTGTACGAAGTGCTGCTGGGCCAGACCACCGGTCCGCGCATGGGCTCCTTCATCCAACTCTACGGCATCGACGAGACCAAGGCGCTGATCCGCGAGAAGCTGGCGGCCTGATCCCATCCTTCCATTCGGATGAAAAGGGGGGTGTCGAAAGGCGCCCCCCTTTTCGTTTACGAACCATTGCGAATGTTATCGTTTTCGAATTTGATCGTTCGTCTGACCTGCGACTCCCGATATGCCGATGAAATGGGCAGAACGCTGCATTCTTGCCCATCCGCTGGGCAAACCAAGCCTTATTCCATACCGCGCTATGCGGATGTCGCACCGCACCAATTCGAAAACCGTGGTACCGCTAACACGGCCGTGGCCGTACACTCCGCCCCGTTACTGCATTTTGCAGTGCGTTTCCTCCCTAGACTAAAGGCCGCGCCCGCATGGGCTGCGGCCCTTTTTTTGGCCTTTCGCAAACGCCCGTCTCCCGGCGCGCAGGATGTCACGGGCTCGGCCGTAGCCGTATTAGGGACCCGTTAACCAGGGCGGCGCTTCGATAGGGTGGATGCTCCCACCACCGCCCTCGCCTCCCCTGAGCGGCGGCGCAACCCGAAGGTCCATGGTCCGGTGACAGCCCGGCGCTCCCCATCCCGCTCCTCCCCCGATCTCCCGCCGGAGACGGATGGCGGAGTCGCGCCCGAGCTGATGGACTATCTGTTCGCCGAGTCGCAGGACGGCACGTCCTCTTCCGCCCCCCTTCCCGCACAGCCCGGCCGTGGCGTCGCCCGTCAGGTCGGCGACGTGCTGGTCGAGTCGCGGCTGGCGGGCATGGGCGATGCCGACGTTCGCTCCACGCTGGCGCGCAAGCTGTGCCGCCTGTTGCCCGACCTGCCGCCGGGCGGGGCCGATACCGTCAGCACCGTCGCCGTGCGTGCACTGGAACAGCTGGCCCGCGACCACATCGTCCGCGTGCGCGAGGCGCTGGCGACAGCGATCAAGGACATCGCCTGCGCGCCCCCGTCGGTGGTGGCGACGCTGGCACGCGACGTCGAGCAATCGGTGGCCGAGCCGGTTCTGCGCTGCTGCGCCGCGCTCAGCGACGAGGATCTGCTGGACATCGTCGCCGCGGCCCCCGCCGGTTGGGCATTGTCCGCCATTGCGCGGCGCCACAGCATCGGTACCGCCCTGTCCGACGCGATCGCCGGCAGCGGCCATGCCGAGGCGACCGGCATCCTGCTGGACAACAGCGGGGCGGTGATCGCCGAACCGACGCTGGAATCGCTGGTGGAGCAATCCGCGCACCATCCCGACTGGCGGGAGAAGCTGGCCCGCCGCCCCGCCCTGCCCCGCCGGCTGGCGCTTCGGCTGGCCGATTTCGTCGATTTGGCGGTGGTGGAGCATTTGCGGCGGCGTCCCGATTTCGACGACGCCACGGTGGCGGAGATCGCCGCCGCCACCCGCCGCCGCATCGACTGGGCCGAATCCCCGGAAGCCTCCGAGCCGCCGGAACGCCGCGCCGTCCGCCTGCACCGGCTGGGCAAGCTGGACGAAACCGCCCTGGGTGACGCGATGTCGTGGAACGAGGCCGGATTCGTCCGGGCGGCACTGACTCTCCGCGCCCGCGTGGCGCCGGAGGTCGTGGAGCTGATCCTGGACTCCCACGATCCGCAGGCGGTGACGGCGCTGGTCTGGCGTGCCGGCCTGTCGATGCGCTGCGCCATGCAGATCCAGGCCCGCGCCGCCGGCATCCACCCGCGCGCCATGCTGAACGCCCGGCAGGGCAGCGGCTTCCCGCTGTCCCCCGCCGAGATGGCCCGACACCTGGAACGCTACGGCATCGGGCCGTAGGGGCGTTATGCCCCCTCCCTACCCCTCCCCCTCTTCGAGGGAGAGGGGACTGCCGCAGCATTGCAAACTCCCCCTCTACCGCCGAAGGCGGGGGAGGGAGGGGGCATCGCCGAGCACCCCCAACACTCCCCAATCCCTTACTGCACGCCCCCGCGCGGCATCGGCTGGCGCGGCGTGGCACGGCCGGTCTGCGGGACCGGGGTGTCGGGCGAGACCTCCTTGTAATAGGGGCCGCGGTCGGTCGGTCCTTCCATCGCCTCGGCCGGGGTGACGATCTGCTCGCCGGTGCCGGCGTCGAAGGCGATCAGCGCCTGCTGGCGGACTTTCAGGCAGGCTTCGCGCTTGGCAGCCATCTCGGCCGACTGCGAGCCGTCGAGCGCCACCAGCGGCAGCACCCAGTTGGACCGCTGGTCGGCGGGGATCGAGGTGTAGACGTAGTTGGTCAGCGGCTGGCAATAGGCGACGCTGGTTTCCGCCGCCGCGTCGGTGATCGGGGCGGCGGCGATGGCGGCGCCATAATCGCCGACCGTCTGCGCCTGGGCACCGCCGGCGGCCGAGACAGCGGAGATGCCGGCGGCGAGCGCCAGCGACAGGGCCGGACCGGGAATGAAACGGGCCACGAGCTTGGCCATAAGCGCTCTCCTTCGACCATATTCGAACAAGGTAAGGACCGGACGCGAACCATACGTATAAAGCCGAACGCTCCGGCCGTTGGAAAGGATCATCGGGGGTGCGACGCAAAGCTGCAATGCCCCGCTTGCGGTGATGCTTGCCCTCCGCGACAAAACGCGCTACCTACGCTTCCGAAATCTCGGGGCGCTGGATCCCTAAGACGTTAGAATGACCAACGGTTCTAGTCTCCCGCTGAATGGGGGACGCTCAAACGTTTTAGGGAACGCTCCATGGCTCGCAAGAAGATTGCGCTCGTCGGTGCCGGCCAGATTGGCGGCACGCTGGCTCTGCTCGCTGCTCAGAAGGAACTGGGCGACGTCGTCCTGTTCGACATCGCCGAAGGCATGCCGGCCGGCAAGGCGCTGGATCTCGCCGAAACCTCCCCGGTCGAGGGCTTCAACGCCAGCCTGACCGGCGGCAACGACTACTCGATCATCGAGGGCGCCGACGTCGTGATCGTCACCGCCGGCATCCCGCGCAAGCCGGGCATGAGCCGCGACGATCTAATCGGCATCAACAGCGGCGTCTGCAAGACCGTCGGCGAGGCCATCGGCAAGTACGCCCCGAACGCCTTCGTCATCGTCATCACCAACCCGCTCGACGTGATGGTGTGGGTGCTGCAGCAGGCCTCCGGCCTGCCGCCGGAGCGCGTGGTCGGCATGGCCGGCGTGCTCGACTCGGCCCGCTTCCGCTACTTCCTGGCCGAAGAGTTCAACGTGTCGGTCGAGGACGTCACCGCCTTCGTGCTGGGCGGCCACGGCGACACCATGGTCCCGCTGGTGCGCTACTCCACCGTCGCCGGCATTCCGCTGCCCGATCTGGTCAAGATGGGCTGGACCACGCAGGAGAAGCTGGACGCCATCGTTCAGCGCACCCGTGACGGCGGCGCCGAGATCGTCAAGCTGCTGAAGACCGGCTCGGCCTTCTACGCCCCGGCCGCTTCCGCCATCCAGATGGCCGAGTCCTACCTGAAGGACCAGAAGCGCGTCCTGCCGGTCGCCGCCCACCTCAGCGGCCAGTACGGCCAGGACGACCTCTACGTCGGCGTCCCGACGATCATCGGCGCCGGCGGCGTCGAGAAGATCATCGAGATCGAGCTGAACGACGAAGAGAAGGCGATGTTCCAGAACTCCGTCGACGCGGTGAAGACGCTGGTCGACGTCGTGAAGAAGCTGGACGCCGAGAAGTCCGCTTCCTAAAGAACGGACTGCGCGTTCTCCGGCGCCCTCCCGGCCCATATTCCGGGTCGGGACGGCGCCGGTGGTGCGCCCGTCTTGTCCTTCAGTCGACCCGTTCTCGTCAGCCGAACCAAAAAACAGATGGACGCCCGATGAACATCCATGAGTACCAGGCGAAAAGCCTGCTGAAGAAGTACGGCGTCGCGGTCCCCCGCGGCGGCGTTGCCTACACCCCGCAGGAGGCCGAGACGGTCGCCCGCGAGCTCGGCGGTCCGGTCTGGGTGGTGAAGTCCCAGATCCATGCCGGCGGCCGCGGCGCCGGGCGCTTCAAGGACAACCCCGAGGGCAAGGGCGGCGTCCGCGTCGTCAAGTCGATCGAGGATGTCGGCAAGAACGCCGCCGAGATGCTGAACCACGTCCTCGTGACCAAGCAGACCGGCGCGGAAGGCCGTGAGGTCAAGCGCCTCTATATCGAGGAAGGCGCCGACATCAAGCGCGAGCTGTATCTCGGCATGCTGATCGACCGCGCCACCGGCCGCGTGACGATCATGGCCTCGACCGAAGGCGGCATGGAGATCGAAGAGGTCGCCCACAACACGCCGGAGAAGATCGTCAAGGTCGCCGTCGACCCGGCCACCGGCATCCAGGGCTACCACACCCGCAAGGTCGCCTTCGCGCTGGGCCTGGAAGGCAAGCAGGTCGGTGCCGCCGCCAAGTTCATCCAGGCCGCCTATCAGGCCTTCGTGGACCTGGACTGCGCCATCGTCGAAATCAACCCGCTGATCGTCACCGGGTCGGGCGACATCCTGGCGCTCGACGCCAAGATGAACTTCGACGACAACGCGCTGTTCCGCCACAAGGACGTGGAAGAGCTGCGCGACGAGGCCGAAGAGGATCCGGCGGAGATCGAGGCGGCCAAGCACAGCCTCAACTACGTCAAGCTCGACGGCAACATCGGCTGCATGGTGAACGGCGCCGGCCTGGCGATGGCCACCATGGACATCATCAAGCTGTATGGCGGCGAGCCGGCCAACTTCCTCGACGTCGGCGGCGGCGCCACGAAGGAGCGCGTCACCGCTGCCTTCAAGCTGATCCTGTCCGACAGCAACGTCGAAGGCATCCTGGTCAACATCTTCGGCGGCATCATGCGCTGCGACGTGATCGCCGAGGGCGTGGTCGCCGCGGCGCGCGAAGTGCACCTGCACGTTCCGCTGGTGGTGCGCCTGGAAGGCACCAACGTCGATCTGGGCAAGAAGATCCTGGCCGAATCCGGCCTGCCGATCCTCTCGGCCGACAACCTCGCCGATGCCGCCGAAAAGGTGGTCAAGGCCGTGAAGGAGGCCGCGTAACATGGCTGTTCTCGTCGATAAGAACACGAAGGTGATCTGCCAGGGCTTCACCGGAGCCCAGGGCACCTTCCACTCCGAGCAGGCCATCGCCTACGGCACCAAGATGGTCGGCGGCGTGACCCCGGGTAAGGGCGGCGCCAAGCACCTCGACCTGCCGATCTTCGACACCGTGTCCGAAGCGGTGGAGAAGACCGGCGCCAACGCCTCCGTGATCTACGTGCCGCCGCCGTTTGCGGCCGACGCGATCCTGGAAGCGATCGACGCCGAGATCCCGCTGGTGGTCTGCATCACCGAAGGCATCCCGGTGCTGGACATGGTCCGCGTTAAGCGCGCGCTCGACGGTTCCAAAACGCGCCTGATCGGCCCGAACTGCCCCGGCATCATCACGCCGGACGAGTGCAAGATCGGCATCATGCCGGGGCACATCCACAAGCGCGGCAAGATCGGCATCGTCTCGCGCTCCGGCACGCTGACCTATGAAGCGGTCGCGCAGACCACGGCGGCGGGCCTCGGCCAGACCACCTGCATCGGCATCGGCGGCGACCCGGTCAACGGCACCAACTTCGTCGACAGCCTGGAGCTGTTCGTGAAGGACCCGGAGACCGAGGGCATCATCATGATCGGCGAGATCGGCGGCGACGCCGAAGTCCGCGGCGCCGAGTTCATCAAGGCGTCGGGCACCAAGAAGCCGGTCGTCGGCTTCATCGCCGGCCGCACGGCTCCTCCGGGCCGCCGCATGGGCCATGCCGGCGCGGTGATCTCCGGCGGCAACGACACCGCCGACTTCAAGATCGACTTCATGAAGTCGGTCGGCATCGCCGTCGCCGACAGCCCCGCCAGCCTGGGCTCCACCATGCTGAAGGTGTTCAAGGGCTGATCGCCTGCGGACGTCGCCTCACCCGCGACGTCCGCGGCTTCGCGCCATTGAGGAGAGGATGACGGGCGGGACGCCGCGGTGCCCCGCCCGCCGCCCCTCACCCCTCCGGGCGGCCCTCTTGGACGGACGGTCCTGGGGACCCATATGCAAGCGTCGACGGTGCGTTTTCGCGCCGCCGGCCTTCGTCGTCGGCGCTCACCCGTCGGCGTTTGCACATGGGGATCCGAACCCCGTCCCCTTCATCCACACGAAATTCTCCCACAGGGACCCGGGTCCACGCCCGAGGTGAAACCATGTCGGCAAATCTGGAACAGACCTCGTTCCTCTTCGGCTCGAACGCCGGTTACGTCGCCGAGCTCTACGCCAGCTATCTGTCCAACCCGGCCGCCGTCGATCCCAGCTGGAACAGCTTCTTCCAGGATCTGGACGAGGATTCGCGCGCCGTCCTGGACGAGCTGCGCGGCGCGTCCTGGACCGTGTCCGATCTGGAAGACCCCAAGGCCAAGCGCGACCCGGTCGCCGAGAGCTTCATCGTCTCCGCCCCCAACGGTGCTCCCAATGGCGTTGGCAATGGCGCCGCCGCCGCGATGAACGGTCCGGGCAACGGCGCCATGCTGGCCCACGCCCAGCAGGTCTATGGCGGCATCAGCCCGCAGCAGCTGCGCGCCGCCACGCTGGACAGCATCCGCGCCCTGATGCTGATCCGCGTCTTCCGCGTCCGCGGCCACATGAACGCGCATTTCGACCCGCTGGGCCTGGAAAAGCGCGAGCCGCACCCGGAACTGGACCCGGCGACCTACGGCTTCGGCCCGGGCGACCTCGACCGTCCGATCTTCCTGAACTACTCGCTGGGCCTGGAAACGGCGACCCTGCGCCAGATCCTCGAAATCTTGCACAAGACCTATTGCGGGACGATCGGCGTCGAGTTCATGCACATCCAGGACCCGGAAGAGAAGGCCTGGATCCAGGAGCGCATCGAGGGCGGCCGCAACCACACCGACTTCACGGTGAACGGCAAGCGCGCCATCCTGGAGCGGCTGACCGCGGCCGAGGGCTTCGAGAAGTTCCTGCAGCTGAAATACACCGGCACCAAGCGCTTCGGCCTTGAGGGCGGCGAGTCGATGATCCCCGCGCTGGAGCAGATCCTGAAGCGCGGCGGCCAGCTCGGCCTGAAGGAGGTTGTCGTCGGCATGGCCCACCGCGGCCGTCTGAACGTGCTGACCAACTTCATGGGCAAGCCCTTCTCCGCCGTCTTCTCGGAGTTCCAGGGCAACCCGTCGAGTCCGCAGGACGTGCAGGGCTCCGGCGACGTGAAGTACCATCTCGGCACCTCGTCGGACCGCGACTTCAACGGCAACATCGTCCACCTGTCGCTGACCGCCAACCCGTCCCACCTGGAATGGGTCAACCCGGTCGTGCTGGGCAAGGTGCGCGCCAAGCAGCAGCAGCGCCGCGACCTGGAGCGCGAGCAGGTGATGGGCGTGCTGATCCACGGCGACGCCGCCTTCGCCGGCCAGGGCATCGTGGCCGAGACGCTGGGCCTGTCGGAGCTGCGCGGCTACCGCACCGGCGGCACCATGCACTTCATCATCAACAACCAGATCGGCTTCACCACCAACCCGACCTATTCGCGGTCGGGCGTGTACTGCTCCGACATGGCCAAGATGGTGCAGGCGCCGATCTTCCACGTGAACGGCGACGATCCCGAAGCCGTCGTGCATGTCAGCCGCATCGCCATCGAGTTCCGCCAGAAGTTCAAGCGGGACGTCGTGATCGACATGGTCTGCTACCGCCGCCACGGCCACAACGAGGGCGACGAGCCGGGCTTCACCCAGCCGATCATGTACAAGAACATCCGCGCCCACGCGACCACGCGCGAGCTGTATGCCAAGCAGCTGGTGAGCGAGAACGTCATCACCCAGGCCGAGGGTGACCAGATCACCCAGGACTTCATGAAGAAGCTCGAGGGTGAGTTCGAGGCGTCCAGCACCTACAAGCCGAACAAGGCCGACTGGCTGGAAGGCAAGTGGGCTGGCCTGCAGGCGCAGGGCGCCGATTCGCCTCACCGCGGCGAGACCGGCGTGGACATCGACACGCTGAAGCAGATCGGCTTCAAGCTCTGCGAGTACCCGAAGGACTTCGCGATCAACTCCAAGATCGCGCGCCAGCTGGAAGCCAAGAAGAAGACGCTCGAATCGGGCGAAGGCATCGACTGGGCGACCGCCGAGGCGCTGGCCTACGCCACGCTGGTGGCCGAGGGCACCGGTGTGCGCCTGTCGGGCCAGGATTCCGGCCGCGGCACCTTCTCGCACCGCCATGCGGTGATGTACGACCAGAACACCGAAGAGAAGTACATCCCGCTCTGCCACGTCAGCCCGGATCAGGCGACCTTCGAGGTCCATGACAGCCCGCTGTCGGAAGCCGCGGTCGTCGGCTACGAGTACGGCTATTCGCTGGCCGAGCCGCACAATCTGGTCCTGTGGGAAGCGCAGTTCGGCGACTTCGCCAACACCGCGCAGACCATCATCGACCAGTTCATCTCGTCGGGCGAGTCGAAGTGGCTGCGCATGTCCGGCCTGGTGCTGCTGCTGCCGCACGGCTACGAGGGCCAGGGTCCGGAACACTCGTCGGCCCGTCCGGAACGCTTCCTGCAGATGTGTGCCGAAGACAACTGGCAGATCTGCAACGTGACGACGCCGGCCAACCTGTTCCACGTCTTCCGCCGCCAGATCCGCCGCAGCTTCCGCAAGCCGCTGGTCCTGTTCACGCCGAAGTCGCTGCTGCGCCACAAGCTGTGCATCTCCGACCTGTCGGAGATGGGTCCGGGCAGCAGCTTCCACCGCGTGCTGGGCGAGACCGCGAACGATCTGGCCGCCAACGACAAGATCCGCCGCATCGTCGTCTGCTCCGGCAAGGTCTATTACGACCTGCTGCAGGAGCGCATGAGCCGCGGCATCAAGGACGTGGTCATCCTGCGCCTGGAGCAGCTCTACCCGTTCCCGAAGGATGCGCTGGCGGCCGAGTTCGCCAAGTATCCGAACGCCGAGCTGGTCTGGTGCCAGGAAGAGCCGGAGAACCAGGGCGCCTGGTTCTTCGCCGACCGCCGTCTGGAAGCCGTGCTGAAGGATGTCGGCCACAAGGCCGCCCGCCCCTCCTATGTCGGCCGCCCGGCCACCGCGTCGCCGGCGACCGGCCTGCTGAAGCGTCACAACCAGGAGCAGGCCAAGCTCCTGGACGAAGCCCTGACGGTCCGCTGACCATCACCCAAGCGAACAAGAAGACGAACGAGGAAAAGAAATGGCTACCGACATCAAGGTCCCCACGCTGGGTGAGTCCGTCTCCGAGGCGACGGTCGCCCGCTGGCTGAAGAAGGCCGGCGACAGCGTCGCCATGGACGAGGCGCTGGTCGAGCTGGAGACCGACAAGGTCACGCTTGAGGTGAACGCGTCGACCGCCGGCGTGCTGGCGGAAATCGTCGCCGCGGAAGGTGCGAACGTCGAGGTCGGCGCCCTGCTGGGCGTCATCAACGAGGGCGCCAGCGCCAGCGCCGCCCCGGCGGCTGCCGCTGCCGCCCCGGCCGCTGCTCCGGCTCCGGCCGCCGCGCCGGCCCCGGCTCCGGCCGCCGCTTCCGCTCCGGGCAACCTGGCCGCTTCCGGCCCGGCCGCCCGCAAGCTGGCGGACGAGAAGGGCATCGACGGCTCGTCCATCGCCGGTTCGGGCAAGGATGGGCGCGTGACCAAGGGCGACGTGCTGGCCGCCCCGGCCACCAAGCCGGCCGCTCCGGCCCCGGCTCCGGCGCCGAAGATGGTGTGGGCTGCCGGCACCCAGGGCGACCGTCCGCGCGCGGCTCAGGAAGAGCGCGTCCGCATGACCCGCCTGCGCCAGCGCATCGCCGAGCGTCTGAAGGAGGCCCAGAACTCCGCCGCCATGCTGACCACCTTCAACGAGGTGGACATGTCCGCGGCGATCGCTCTGCGCGCCGAGTACAAGGACTATTTCGAAAAGCGCCACAAGGTGCGGCTCGGCTTCATGTCCTTCTTCGTCAAGGCCGCCGTCCAGGCCCTGAAGGAGATCCCGGCCGTCAACGCCGAGATCGACGGCACCGACATCGTCTACAAGAACTACTATGACATCGGCGTCGCCGTCGGCACGCCGCAGGGTCTGGTGGTTCCGGTCGTCCGCGACGCCGACAAGCTGGACTTCGCCGGCGTCGAGGGCACCATCGCCGCTCTCGGCAAGAAGGGCCGCGACGGCAAGCTGTCGATGGACGAGCTCACGGGCGGCACCTTCACCATCTCCAACGGTGGTGTCTACGGCTCGCTGATGTCGACCCCGATCATCAACCCGCCGCAGTCCGCCATCCTCGGCATGCACAAGACGATGGACCGCGCGGTCGTCATCGGCGGCAAGATCGAGGTCCGCCCGATGATGTATCTGGCGCTGTCCTACGACCACCGCATCATCGACGGCAAGGAAGCGGTCACCTTCCTCGTCCGCATCAAGGAGCTGATCGAGGATCCGCGCCGCCTGCTGCTGGACGTCTGATCTGAAAGAGGCAAGGGAGGGCTTCGGTCCTCCCTTGACCCACCCGCCAAGGGCGACGGCCCTTGGAACCCTGAAGGGGCGCCGCGAGGCGCCCTTTTCTTTTTCGGCGATACAACCGGACTGAAAGATCTTTCACCAATAACAATCGTTCCGATCTGTTGACAGTCCTTGCGTGCCAGTATTGTCTCAAAAACCCAATTACCACTTAAGAGCGCCGCCATGCCGGTCAATATCCTCGATCTGGCCGTTGCCTCGAACACCGTCTATAACTTCCAGAAGGGCCGGGGCAACGACGCGGCTGCCTTCAACAAGGCGGAAGGGGCGCGGCGCTCCCCGCCCGGATTCCAGGTGATCTTCACCCATGAGGACACGGATGTCGGATTCTTCGGCGCCGTCTATCAGGAAAAGCACTCCGACCAGTACATCATCGCCTATCGCGGCACGGCGGTCGGCAGCAGCACCTCCGGCCAGATGGCCGGCGGCAAGAACCTGAAGACCGACATCGCCCTCTACACCATCGAAAGCCTGCCAGCCGGCATTCGCGCCGCCAAGCTTCTGCTGGAACAGGCGAAGATCCTCATCAAGAAGGCGAGCCCCATTCTTTGCGGCCATTCGCTGGGCGGCGCCATCGCCACCATCGTCGCGGTGGAGGAAGGGCTGCCCTGCTGCGCCTTCAATGCGCCGACCGTTTCGAAGATGGTGCGCGGCGGGATCATCCACGGCCCCTATGTCCGCGTGCACCAGGATAATCTGCCGGCCGTCGAGAAGCAGATCGTCAACTTCAACCTGCAATGGGATCCGATCAGCAAATCGTCCAAGGCGGTGGGCAGGGTGATCAAGCTGCCGGCGACCCTGGCCGGCGGCGGCCATTCGCAGGACAAGGTGGTCGCCAACATCAAGACCAGCAAATACGCCTCGATGCCCTTCTTCGATCTGGTCGGGTGATCCCGTCAGGCGAAGGAAATGCTCTGCACCACGAATTCCTGAACCCGGTAGTCAATGGTCGACCCGTCCCGCTTCACGAAGTTGCGGTACCGGTCGACCAGCCCGGTGAACAGGTTGGCGACGCTGCCGCTCGACGCCCTGAACTCGCCGAAATTGGGATCGAAGAAATACAGGTGCGATCCCAACCCGAAGGCCTTGCCACCGGACTTGTAGCAGCAGGTCGCGTGCGCCGCCCCCCGCTGTTCGAAATTCATGCTGACGATGTGATAGGTGTGGGGGCTGGCGGTGGCGATCGAGATCGCCTTCATCACCTCCTTGATGCTGTCGGAGTCGGTCGCGTCCATCTACTCCGTTCTGGTCGATCCGATCTTCAACCCGGCATGGCTCATCGCCTGATTGCGGGCGCCCAACTGGCCCGATGACAGGTCGAGATCGAAGAACAGTTCCGCGCCATAGAGGCGCTGCTTGATGCTGGCATGCAGGATCGTGCTGTCTTGGTCGATGAAGGCGATACGCTTCTGCGGCGTTTCCCCCTTGTTGGCACGGTGGCGTCTGATCCATTCCAGAGTAAGGCCGAAGCAAATCCCGCCATTCACCTCGTGATCGTCCGGGAACAGTCGCTGGATCGGCAGACGCTGCTTGAAGGGCGCCACGCAATAGCTGTCGAAAGCGGCCATTCCCATTCCTTTTCGTTGCGGCGGAAGGGCGGATTTTTCCCGTTCTGCAGGCGCCGTCGCCTGGATCCTATGCGGATAACCATGGGTACACAATCGATTGTGCCCCAGGCGGAGCCCTGTCGATTTCGGTGCCGTCCCTTTTCGCGCCGACCGGCTGTCTGTTCGCCATAAGGACAGTTTGCATCGCGCTCAAATCCTCTTGCATGGTCGGTGGCATCTGGTATACCGTATCGATAATGTCAGTGCGGCACGGCTTTCCGGCCATGACGCACCGGCTCCCCCGGCGCCCAATCCAAGAGGGGGCGAGCGCCAAGGAGATCGACATGGAACAGACGGCAGCAGCGGGGTCGCCCGCGGTTGTTGCAGCAGCGGGTTCTCCCGCGGTTGTTGATTGCGAGCAGCTGGTGTCGGTGATCGGGGATGCGGTCATCGTGTCCGATCCGGCTGGCGCCATCACCCTGTGGAATGCGGCGGCGGAGCGGATGTTCGGCTTCACGCCCGCCGAGGCGATGGGCAGGTCGCTCGACATCATCATTCCGGAACGCCAGCGGCAGCGCCATTGGGACGGCTACGAGAAGACCATGGCCACGGGCGAAACCCGCTACGGGCACGATCTTCTGCGGGTCCCGGCGGTCCACAAGGACGGGCACAGCCTGTCGATCGCCTTCACCGTCGCGCTGTTGCGCGGGACCGACGGTTCGGTGACCGGCATCGTCGCCGTGGTGCGGGACGAAACCGATCGCTGGACCGAAGAGCGGAAGCTGCGCCGCCGCCTCGCCGAACTCGAGGCGGTCGCAACCGCGGCCGGCTGATCCAGTCCTCCGTTCCAGCCCCCTGAACCATAACCGCCGAATTTCGGCCAATCGGAATTCGGCCATCCGATTTCGGCGGACATCGAACACCGGCCGGCCACCGGCCTTGGCGCCTCCATTCTGAGGGCGTCGGCCGGCCGGACAGCAGAGCAAGCAGAAACACGTCCACGGGACAAACGTAAACAACGCGAATAAAGGGAGTGTTGCAGTCATGACCAAGCCGCTCGAAGGCATCAAGATCATCGACTTCACCCATGTGCAGGCCGGCCCCGCCTGCACGCAGCTTCTGGCCTGGTACGGCGCGGACGTGATCAAGGTCGAACGTCCGGGCGCCGGCGACGTCACCCGCAGCCAGCTGCGCGACATCCCCGATGCCGATGCGCTCTATTTCACCATGCTGAACAGCAACAAGCGCTCCCTCACCCTGGACACCAAGACCGCCGAGGGCAAGGAAGTCCTGGAACGTCTGATCAAGGAATCCGACGTCCTGGTGGAGAATTTCGGCCCCGGCGCGCTCGACCGCATGGGCTTCAGCTGGGACCGCATCAAGGAACTGAACCCCGGCATGATCGTCGCCTCGGTCAAGGGCTTCAGCGACGGCCACCATTACCAGGACCTGAAGGTCTATGAGAACGTCGCCCAGTGCGCCGGCGGTGCGGCCTCCACCACCGGTTTCTGGGACGGCCCGCCGACCGTGTCCGCCGCCGCTCTCGGCGACAGCAACACCGGCATGCACCTCGCCATCGGCATCCTGACCGCGCTGATGGCCCGCACCAAGACCGGCAAGGGCCAGAAGGTCGCCGTGTCGATGCAGGACAGCGTGCTGAACCTCTGCCGCGTCAAGCTGCGCGACCAGCAGCGCCTGGACCGCGTCGGCTACCTCGAGGAATACCCGCAGTACCCGCACGGCAAGTTCACCGACGTGGTTCCGCGCGGCGGCAATGCCGGCGGCGGCGGCCAGCCGGGCTGGGTGCTGAAGTGCAAGGGCTGGGAGACCGATCCGAACGCCTACATCTACTTCACCATCCAGGGCCATGCCTGGGCGCCGATCTGCAAGGCTCTGGGCCGCGAGGAGTGGATCGACGATCCGGCCTACAACACGGCGCTGGCCCGTCAGGACAAGATCTTCGACATCTTCGCGATCATCGAGGACTGGCTGAAGGACAAGACCAAGTTCGAAGCCGTCGACATCCTGCGCAAGTACGACATCCCCTGCGCGCCGGTGCTGTCGATGAAGGAGATCGCCAACGACCCGTCGCTGCGCGCCAGCGGCACGGTGGTTGAGGTCGACCACAAGCAGCGTGGCAAGTACCTGACGGTCGGCAGCCCGATCAAGTTCTCCGACATGACGGTCGAGGTTACCGGCTCCCCGCTGCTCGGCGAGCACACCGACGAGGTGCTGGCCCAGCTCGGCTACAACAAGGACCAGATCGCCGCCATGCACCAGGCCAAGGTGGTCTGAGGCACGTCCCGCAAGCTCTCCCTCCCCTGCGATCGGACCGACCTACGGTCGGCCGGGAGCGGGGGAGGGTTGGGGCGGGGGCAATCGGCAACCACTCCCCACAAACGAAAACGGCGCCCCACCCGGGCGCCGTTTTTCTTTTTCCAAACCTTCAGCCCCTCACGCCTTCCCGGCGCGGTCCAGATCATCCAGGATCTCGCCGGCGCGGTTGGTCAGGGTACGGGCCAAGCGGGCGTAATGGCCGTTGCCGGTCACACGGGCACGGTTGGCAGCTTCCGCACCCAGCTGCGCCAGCTCATGCGCGATCTTCCTATAATCGGGCTTCCTGTAATCAGGCTTCCGGTATTCGGACTTCCGATCGTCGGGCACCTCGCCCCACGCCAAATCCGCTACGGCACGAGCCTTCGGAGGAACCTTCGAAGCCACAACCGCCTCACCCGCTGATTGCATCGCGATTGTGCGATCCTGACACGGCAAGGGGCGGGGTCCAACTGACGCTTACGGCAGGGCAGGCACAGCCTTTGGGTGTGTCACGCCCGACCGAAGCGGATAGGCCGCCGCCGGTGGCCTGCCCCGCCGACCAGTCGCCGATCAGTCGTCGATCAGCAGGTCCAGCGTGGAGCGCACCACCTGCACGATCTCGCCGCCATGGGGGGCGGCGCCCAGGCCGCGGGCATTCATGATGATCGACAGCTCGTGCTCCGTCGTCGGGGCGAAGCGGGCGATCTCCGACACCAGATCGTCCGACAGCACGACGTCGCGCGTCACCCCGGCCTGGACCGCGGCCTTGTCGCGCCAGCCGTTCAGGGCGGCGGCGATGGCCGCCTCGATCTGCTGCGACTCCTCCTTGCGGCGGAGATCGGTGAACAGCACCAGCACGCGCCACGCGCCGTCGGCGTAGGCGGTCTCGATGCGCTGGACCTCCACCGTCCGCAGGAAGGCGGAAAGCTGCGTCTGCGCCTCCTCTGCGGTGGCGTCGGGAATGGTGAAGGTGCGGATTTCGGTGCTCATCGCCAATCCTGCTGTGAGGGCCAATCCTGCTGTGAGGCCGTCCTATTGGGCTCGGATCCTACACAGGATTGGTGCGTTCGGCAAACTGCGACCCTGCCGCAGGGGTGTTCCGTCCCCTTGGGGATACCCCCAATTTCCACATGCCGATTCTCCTCCCCCGCGCGTTGTGGGAGGAGCCGGGCGCTCACCCGACGCGCCCAGCCCCCCGATGCGAGCGCCCGCCGCATGATCGCTGTGCCCCGAACACCGTGTCATGACCGCCGTGGAGTCCACCGATGACCGATCCGGAACCGCAAGCCGCCCAAGCCGCTGCCGATAAGCCCGCTGCTGAGCAGGTCGCCGCCGAACAGGCCGTCACGGAACCGCCCCGCGGCCGGAGCCGCTGGCGGACGCTGGGCTTCGGGCTGCTGCTGGCGCCGCTGGCCTTGGGTGGATTGGCGGTGCTGGCGGTTCTGTGGACCGGCACCCTGCTCTACGACCAGCCCTTCGCCTGGTACAACCTGAACCGCATCAATGCGCTGGCCGACCGGGCGGCGCGGAACTCCGATTCGGTATCGGTGGTGGCGCTGGGCGACACCACGCTGCGCGACGCCACCCTGGACGAGCGCGGCATGGCGGAGCTTGCCGCCAAGCGCGGCGTGCCGAACCTGGAATTCCTGCGCATCGTCCACCGGCAGGCCCAATTCGCCGATTTCGAGCCGCTGCTCGACCGGCTGATCGCCGTGAAGCCGACGCTGATCCTGATCGACCGCAGCCTGCTGACCGCCAGCCGCGGCCCGATGGACGAGCTGGAACGCTACGGCCACGGCCTGATGCGCCTCTATCGCGGCCAGACCCATGTGCAGGACCAAGTGGCGCTGCAGTACCGGCGCGGCTGCGGCCCCACCCCGTCGGCGTGGCTGACCGGCGGCACGCCCGACGCCGTCACCGGCAGCTCCGCCACGGCCCAGCAGGTGCGCGCCTTCATCGACCGTGCCTGGGCCGCCGGCATCCGCGTCGCCCTGATCGAGGTGCACAGCCGCCCCGCTCCGCGCTCCAACGGCCTGATCGCCGCCGCGTCGGCCGCGGAGCCCACTGCCGCCACCCTCACCCCCGCCTGCGCCAACCGCGAGGCCGGCGTCGATGGCCGCAGCGCCTTTTCGGCCTGGCTGACCGGCGGCATCGCCGGGGCGGTCGCCGGCGCCCAGCCCGACCGCGTGCCCGGCCGGGTGATCCCCGCCTCGGACTTGGAGCGGACAGCGTCCCACGGGAAGGCCGCAAGCGAATCCGCCTCCCTACCCTGACGGAAGTTTTTCCTCAGAAAACTCATCGTATGGAACACAAATAAGTTGAGCAATTCCGCGGCCAGTGCAGCTTTTTGGTCGCTCCATCATCAAAGTGACATCCCCTCCGCCTAACATTCCGCAGCGCAGCAAGTGCAGGTGAAAACCGCAACTCCGCTGCGGAACAGGAGCAAAGGGGAAAACAGTGATGGATTTCACCGTCAGCGATGTCCACGACCTTACCGAGATCCGTCTGAGCGGCCGCATGACCTTCACCGACCACAATGCCTTCCGGTCGGTGATCGCGGCGATGGACCGGCCGGCCGGACACCGGGTGGTCTTCGACCTGTCGGACCTTGAGTTCGTCGATTCCACCGGGCTGGGCGTCTTCTTCATTGCGCACGACACGGCCCGCCGCAAGGATTTGCGGCTGGCGATGCAAGGTGCGCGCGATCAGGTCCACCGCGTCTTCCGCGCAGCCAACCTGCACGGGATCATCCCGGTTTCGGCCTGACCGGCACGGCGGGGCGGATCCGATGGCCTCGGGACAGCTCTACGCGCTGGATCTCGGCCAGCCGCTGGGCGATCGGAAGGTGCTGATCGCCGACGACAGCCTGTATGACCAGCGCATCCTGAGCCGGTTCCTGCATTGGGCCGGCATCACGCGGATCGCCTGCGTCTCCAACGGGCCGGAGCTGCTGTCCTGCATCGGCGCCTTCGACCCCGACCTGCTGGTGGTGGACGCCGACCTTGCCTGTGCCGACCTGCTCGCCCTGTGCCGGGAGTTGCGGAGCAACCAGCGCTGGCACGACCTGCCCATCCTGGTGCAGGGCGCCCAAATGACCGACCAGATGCGGACCCTGTGCTTTCAGGCCGGCGCGACCGACCTGCTGGGCAAGCCGGTCAATCCCGGCGAATGCATCGCCCGGGTCCGCTATCATCTGGAACGCCGGTCGATGGTGCAGGAGCTGCGCGCCTTCCGCGAGCGGGTCGGCCAGGATTTGGGCCAGGCGCGGGCGATGCAGCTTTCGCTGGCGCCAGAGCCGCTGTGGCTGGAAGCGCTGGCGGACCGCCATCACTTGAGTATCGCCCCAGTGTTCGAAACCTCCGACGAGGTCGGCGGCGATTTCTGGACCGCGTTCGAAATCGATGCCGAACGGATCGGCGTCTTCATCGCCGACCTGTCGGGGCACGGTATCGCCGCGGCCATCAATGCCTTCCGGCTCCACACCCTGCTGGCGCGCCAGCCGATGGAGGAGTTGATGGAGCCGGCACGCCTTCTGACCAGCCTGAACCAGCGCCTGTCCGCCATCCTCGCGCGCGGTCAGTTCGCCGCCGCCTTCTACGGCGTGATCGACCGCGGCAGCGACCGCCTGCACTATGCGGGTGCCGGCTCGCCGCCGCCGCTGCTGGCGAGGGCGGGCGGGCTGAGCGTGCTCGATTCGTCCGGCCTGCCCCTCGGGATCCTGGAGGAGGCCGGCTACGTTACCCGCTCCGCTCCCTTCCGCGACGGCGATGCGCTGTTCCTCTATTCCGACGCCATGACGGAGGCTCAGGACGCCGACGACACCATGCTGGGCGACGACGGGCTCGCCGATCTGGTGGCGCAGGCGCTGGCGGAAGCACCGGCCTGGCCGCTTCTGTGGGTGATGACCCGCTTCACCGAGCGGTTCGGCACCCGGCTGTGCGACGATTTGACCGCCCTGTGGATCGCCCGGCAGGATACGCCGGACCGCCTCTTTCCGCCTTCCGATTAAACCACTTTTTGTTTATGGTTTTCCGGTCGGGCGAGTCGCAACAGGAGACGGATGCATGGCTTCCATCATGATCAAGAAGGCCGGCGAAGGGCTGGTCTCGCAGGCCCACCGCAACGCCGACGTCGGCCCGACCAGCGGCAGCTCGGTCGTCTATGAAATCCAGAACGTGCCGGGGGACGTCGGCGTCGACGATGTGATCGCCGCCTTCAAGACCTACAAGCCGGCCGACAAGGTGTATGAGATCGACTGGTCCGCCCTGTCGAAGTGAGCGACTGCCCCGCCTGAAGATCCCCTCTCCCCCCGGGGAGAGGGTTAGGGTGAGGGGGACGCGCGGCGACCCTTCACCAAGAATCCCCGCTTTGCATCCCCCTCACCCCGACCCTCTCCCCGGGGGGAGAGGGGGAGGCCGCTCAGGGAGCCAAGCCCCCTACGCCTGCAGCGCCGGATAGCGCTTGGCCCACACCTCCAACTGGGCGACATGCTCGGCCTCTTCGGCGGCGAACTCCTCGGCCATCATGCGGACTTCCGAATCGGTGGTGGTCTTCGCCACCTCGGCGTAGAAGGCCTGCCCGCGCTTTTCGCTCTCCAGCGCCAGTTCCAGCGCGTATTCCACCGTCATCAGATAGTGCGAGCCTTCCATGGAGGCCGCTTCCGGGCTGTCGCCGTCCGGCCATTGGAAGTCTTCCGGCTTCAGGTCCGGAATTTGGCGGAAGCCCGACCGTTCCCGCGCCTCGGCCAGATGCATGCGCGAGAATTTCGCCATCTGGCCGAAGAAGGCCGCGACCTCCTGGTTGCCATAGGTCTTCATCGTCTCCGACAGGTCGGCGAAGCGGTTGGCGGCGTCCTCCTCCAGCGCGCAGGCGTGGGCGAGGAACAGGGCGGCATCGTGGATATCGGTCATGGATCCCTTTGATGAGCGAATGAACCCGACGACGCTAAAACCATACAGTTTTTGCGGCCATCGGTCGCGGCCCCTCGCCCCCTCCCCGCCCCTTGCGACCTTTTGGCGCGTGCCGTCCCGCCCCTCCTCCAAAAACCATTGCCTTTCCCGCCGGTTCGCGGCAGCAGACTCCCCCTCATGAGCAAGCCCGCCTTCCCCGCCCTGCCAATCGATCCTGTCCTTCCCGCCCTCTTGGAGGCGCTGGACCGTCGCGGCACCGCCGTGCTGCAGGCCCCGCCCGGCGCCGGCAAGACCACACGGGTGCCGCTGGCCCTCCTGGAGGCCGCTTGGCTGAAGGGCCGCAAGATCCTGGTGCTGGAGCCGCGGCGCCTCGCCGCCCGCGCCGCCGCCCGCCGGATGGCGTCGATGCTGGGGGAGGCGGTGGGCGAGACCGTCGGCTACCGCGTCCGCCTGGACACCAAGGTCGGCCCGAAGACCCGGATCGAGGTGGTGACCGACGGCCTGTTCCTGCGCCAACTGCAGGAGGACCCGGAGCTTCCCGCCGTCGGCGCCGTCCTGTTCGACGAATTCCACGAGCGCGGCATCGACAGCGACCTCGCCCTTGCCCTGGTGCAGGAGGCGCGCGGGGCGCTGCGCGACGACCTGCGCCTTGTCGTCATGTCGGCGACGCTGGACGCCGCCCCGGTTGCCACCCTGCTGGCCGACGCGCAAGGCCCCGCCGCGATGGTGACCAGCGAAGGCCGCGCCTACCCCGTCGAGACCCGCCATCTCGACGCCCCGACCCAAGGCACCCGCATCGAGGACGCCGCCGCCGCCGCCGTCCGCCGCGCCCTGCGCGAAGAGCCCGGCAACGCCCTGGTCTTCCTGCCCGGCGTCGGCGAGATCCGCCGCGTCCAGTCCCTGCTCGACCAGTCCGACCTCGGCCCGAACACCATCATCGCCCCGCTCTATGGCGACCTGTCGGCCGAGGCGCAGGACCGCGCCATCGCCCCCACCCCGCCCGGCCAGCGCAAGATCGTGCTGGCGACCTCCATCGCCGAGACCAGCCTGACCATCGAGGGCATCCGCATCGTGGTGGACAGCGGGCTGATGCGGGTTCCGCGCTTCGACCCGCGCGGCGGTATGACCCGTCTGGCGACGGTGAAGGTCAGCCAGGCCTCGGCCGAGCAGCGCCGCGGCCGCGCCGGCCGTCTGGAGCCCGGCGTCTGTTACCGCCTGTGGCCGGAGGCGACGCACAAGGCGCTGGCCCCCTTCACCACGCCGGAGATCGAGGACGCCGACCTCGCCCCGCTGGCGCTGGAGCTTGCGGTGTGGGGAGTGTCCGACCCCGCCAGCCTGTCCTGGCTCGACCAGCCGCCGGCCGCGGCGATGGCCCAGGCGCGCGAGCTGCTGACCGGCCTCGGCGCGCTCGACCGCAAGGTCGATCAGAAAGACGACAAGGCGGGCGCCATCACCCCGCACGGCCGCCGCATGGCCGGCTTCGGCGTGCATCCGCGTCTGGCCCACATGATGCTGGCCGGCAAGGCGATGGGCCAGGGCGCGCTCGCCTGTCTGGTCGCCGCACTGCTGGGAGAGCGCGACATCGTTCGCTCGCAACCCGGCTTCCGCGACGCCGACCTGCGCCTGCGCGTCGACCTGCTGCGCGGCGAGGAGCGCGGCGGGCAGGGTGCCGCGCGCGGCCTTAGCGTCGACCGCGGCGGCGCGCAGCAGGCGGTGAAGCAGGCCCGGCAGTGGCGCCGCCAGCTCGGCGTGCGCGACGACGACGCGATGGACTCGAACGCCGTCGGCATTCTGGTGGCGCTCGCCTATCCCGACCGCATCGGCCAGCGCCGCCCCGGAGGCCAGCCCGGCGGGGTTGCTGCGCAGTATCGCCTGTCGGGCGGGCGTGGCGCCTATTTCCAGGAGGCCGAGCCGCTGTCGGCCGAGGAGTGGCTCGCCATCGCCGACCTCGACGGCGCCGCCCGCGAGTCGCGCATCTTCCTGGCCGCCCCGGTCACGCTGGCCGATCTGGAGGAGAGCTTCGCCGACGACATCCGCACCGAGACCATCGTCGCCTGGGACGCGCGCGAGCAGATGGTGCTGGCGCGGCGCCGCCGCATGCTGTTCGCCCTGATCCTGAAGGACGAGAAGCTGGCCAAGCCGCCGGCCGAGGCGATGATCGCCGCGATGATCGAGGGCATCCGCGCGCTCGGCCCCGCCTGCCTGCCCTGGACCGACGAGCTGCGCAAATGGCGCACCCGCGTGATGTTCCTGCGCATGAAGGAAGGCGACGTCTGGCCCGACCTGTCCGACCCGGCGCTAATGGACGGTCTGGAGGAGTGGCTGGCCCCCTTCCTCGACGGCGTGTCGCGCCGCGCCCATCTGGAGCGCATCGACCTGTCGAGCGCCTTGCGCGCCCTTCTGCCCTGGGAGTTGCGGACCCGCCTGGACGCCGAGGCCCCGACCCATGTCGAGGTGCCGAGCGGCTCCCGCATCCCCATCGACTATGACGGCGAGGAGCCGGTTCTGGCGGTGCGCCTGCAGGAGATGTTCGGCTTGGCCGAGACCCCGCGCATCGCCGGTGGCCGGGTTCCCTTGCTGCTGCACCTGCTGTCCCCCGCCCGCCGCCCGGTGCAGGTCACCCGCGACCTCGCGAGCTTCTGGGCCAACGCCTACAAGGCGGTGAAGGCGGATTTGAAGGGCCAGTACCCGAAACACTACTGGCCCGACAACCCGCTGGAAGCCGAGCCGACCGCCAGGGCGAAGCCGAGGGGGCGGTAACAGCCCATCTCCCGCCCCACCGGTCTTCATCCCCTCTCCCCCCTGGGGAGAGGGTCAGGGTGAGGGGGCAGCAAAGGCGCCAGCCTTTGCCAGGGGATTGCGAAGGGGCAGCATGCCCCTTGGCGGCGCGCGACAGCGCGCCCGACCACCCTCTCCCGCCCCGGGAGAAAGCAAGGCGCCTACCCCGGGTCAGCCACACTCGCCTCCAGAGCGTGCCCGGCCTCCCGCCACGCTGCGATGCCGCCGTCGAGTGCCGTTGCCCGCATATAGCCGAGTTCGCGCAGGGTGGCGGCGGCGAGGATCGATATCTTGCCGAATTCGCAGCAGGTGATGATCCGCACCGTCGGGTCGGGCAGTTCGGTATTCACGCGAAGCTCCAGCTGTCCCCGCGGCAGGTGCTTCGCGCTGCTGATGTGCCCTGCCTCGTAGGCGTCCTTTTCGCGAAGGTCGATCACCACGAAGTCGCAGCTGTTGCCGCCCAAACGGCTGTCCAGCTCGTCCATCGACATGAAAGGCACGCCGGATGCCGCCTCGGACAGGAGTTGGGCCACGGTCTTGCCGCCGCTCATGTTGGTGCGCAACGCTTCGGTCAGATGGGTGGGCGCCGCCAGATCGAGAGCACGCATCATCGCCACGAAGGCCGTCCGCTCGGTCTTCTGCAGGCGCGGGTTCGATGCGGTCTCGTCGGCGATGGTCGAATGATCGCGCCCCTTGTAGTCGTGTGCCGGATAGACCAGGGTCTCACCCGGCAGTTTAAGCACCTTGCCAAACAGGCTTTCATGGAGGTCGTGCGGATCGCCTGTTGGCAGATCCGTCCGCCCCGTCCCGCCGATCAGCAGCGTATCGCCGGTGAAGATCCGGTCCTCCATGACCAGACACATGGAATCGCGTGTATGCCCAGGCGTATGCATCGCCTTGATCTTGAGACGGCCGGCGATCAGCATGTCACCGTCATCGAGGCGCAGACCGGCATGAGGCGCGGGGCTAAGCCGGTGCATCACCACTGGCACGTCGAGCGCCTCGCCGAGTTGACGGGTGGCCGAGAAATGGTCCGCGTGGGTGTGCGTGTCGACCAGATAGCGAAGCGTCAGCCCATGCTTCGACAGATACCCTCGATAATGCTGAATGAGGCTGAGTTCCGGGTCGATCAGCACAGCGGCGCAAGAGATTTCGCAGCCGATGAGGTAGGAGCGGCATCCGCCCGCCGCAAAGGTCTCGAACAACATGGCTATTGCGGCTGCGGCACGAGCCGCAGATAGGGGCGCGGCGCTTCCCAGCCGTCCGGATAGATGGTCTTGGCTTCCTCGTCCGAGACGGAGCCGGCGATGATGACCTTGTCCCCACGCTGCCAGTTCACCGGGGTCGCCACACGGTGCTTTGCGGTCAGTTGCAGCGAATCCAGCACTCGCAGGATCTCGTCGAAATTGCGGCCCGTAGTCATCGGATAGCTGATCATCAGCTTGATACGCTTGTCAGGCCCGATGATGAAGACCGTGCGGACTGTCGCGTTGTCCGCCGCCGTGCGACCGTCGGAACCGCCTTCGATCTCGGCCGGAAGCATGTTGTAGAGCTTGGCCACGGCGAGGCCGGTATCACCGATCATCGGATAATTGGGGGCGGTCCCTTGCGTCTCGGCGATGTCCTGCGCCCATTTGGCATGGTTGGCGACCGGGTCGACGCTGAGGCCGATGATCTTGGTGTTGCGCTTATCGAATTCCGGCTTCAGCTTAGCCATATAGCCGAGTTCCGTTGTGCAGACCGGCGTGAAGTCCTTGGGGTGGGAAAACAGGATCGCCCAGCCATTGCCGATCCAGTCGTGGAAGTTGATCGTTCCCTCGGTGGTCTCGGCCGTGAAGTTCGGCGCCTCGGCGTTGATGCGCAGTGTCATTCCCCCATTCCTTTCATTGTGCTTGAGCCGGACCGGATGTCGTCATTGGGCATCACCCGGCCGGATCGCGCCGGCGCGACACGATGGTGGGCGGGCGGGCGCATGCCGTCATCCTAGGAACGGTTCCGGTGACTGACTATGCGATTCCGGCATGAATTGAGCGCCTCGTCCTTCCTGCCTGCCCTGCATCGCGCCGCAGGGTTTCGGACGGGCGTTCCCCAAAGCGAATCCGATATGCCTGCGCAAAGCGGCCCAGCTCCCAGAAACCGTAATGCATTGCGACACCGGTGACGTTCGTTGCCACAGGGTCGGACCTCAGCAATGTCTGGCGAACAAGATCAAGGCGGCGCCCGCGCGCATAATGCATGGCGCTCTGCCCGAGAAACTCCTGGCAGGCAAGGTTGAGCGTTCTCTGAGCCACGCCGGTTACGGCGCAGATGGCGGACAGCGACAGCATCTCCTCCGGACACTCCCTCAAGGCCTGCTCGAAGCGCGCGACGATCTGGCGGTGACGCCCGAGAGCGCCCCTGTCCTGCCTGAGCTTACCCTGGGTCAGGCAGGACAGCAGGGTCTCCATGATCGTTCCGGCCAATGCGATCGAGGGTTTCGGTGTTTCGAGAACCCAGGGAGTATCCCTTGCAAGGCGTGCCGTGTCGTTCATCAGGGCGATGAGCCGGGCCATCGCCATCTCAGGCACCTGGAACATCCGGTCGTCATTCAAAGGCACACTGGGGTCAATTCCGGTCACCTGCCGGCTCTGCGTGGCCAGTACGTCGAAGGGGGCTGCGATGATCCCGAACGCCCAAGGCATTCCTGATGGAGAGGAGGTGGCAGTCTGCTCGTTGGGACGGAAATGGAAGATCTGCTGCCAACCGAGCGTCCAGCCTGAGACGCGGCGGACAATCTCAGGCTCGGTGGCAAACATGAAGGTGTGAACGTTCGCAATCCCGGCGGTCTGCGGAATTCCCTGGCCGAAACAACCGATGCCGACGCTGATCCGGTCGAGCGTCGCGCGCGCGAACGAACCATGGAAGGTTTTGCGAACCGTCCTGATGGGATA
Source organism: Azospirillum largimobile (assembly GCF_977007025.2). Classification (NCBI taxonomy): domain Bacteria; kingdom Pseudomonadati; phylum Pseudomonadota; class Alphaproteobacteria; order Rhodospirillales; family Azospirillaceae; genus Azospirillum; species Azospirillum largimobile. The sequence goes on along the minus strand of NZ_CDRMUA020000001.1, from coordinate 158,570 downwards.
GGGGCCGGCGGTGCCGGGGTCGATGGCACCCACGGCCTGCGCCATTGCAACCGGGTCGGAGAAAGTGCCGAAATAGCTTCTGGGAGGCGAGGAAGCGGTCTCCGGATCCGGCTTCATGACAGCACTGGCATTGCAAGGCCCTCCCCGTATCACCGATGGCGATCCTGAACACTTGGCAATGCGCGCCATCGAGGCGGGAGAGGAGGCGCGCGCCCGATGGAACCTTCAGCTTTTGAAGAGTTCTCCGCGGAGCGTACGGTGATCGGCGGGGTCTGCCTAGCTATCGCACGGAAGTACCACTCCGGCGGGAAACGGGCACGAAAGCTCCTAGCGCTTCCCGGCCATATTATCGTTCAGCGCGCACTCCGAGTGAAAGGCAAGGGACGGCAGCGCAGCTATTTTGCGCTTTATTGCGTCGTTGCCGAGGCTCGTTCATGGTCTATGGCCGACTTGACGATCCCCATGCGTGATGTCGCGAACCGGCTCGGGATGAGTGGCCCCCCGACGAACGACCGGCCCCGTCTCCTCAATGGCCTACATGCCAGCGTCGCTTTTCCACCAGATCCTTATCCCCTTCTCCCATCCATGTTATGCTCCACCCTTCCCTACCTGCGGAGGGCACCGCATGCCCCGACAGTGGCGATCCGCCACCTCCGCACACTCAGCCAAAGCTGCCCCGCGGCTCCCAGCGCCGCTTGATGCCGTTCCCCCATGCGCCCGGCCCGCCGGATGGAACATTGAACAGCCCCCGGAAAACCGCTCCACAGCGTTCCAAACGTTCCATCTAACCGCCCCACCCGCCCAACTCCGCCCCCAAAACGAAACGGCCCCCTTCCCTTGCGGGAAGAGGGCCGAAATCGTTTCAGCTACCCGAAGCGGATCAGTCGCGCTTGACCGTGTCGCTGTTCAGCGCGGCCTGGGCGGCGGCGAGGCGGGCGATCGGCACGCGGTAGGGCGAGCAGGAGACATAGGTCAGCCCGACCTTCTCGCAGAAGGAGATCGAGGCCGGGTCGCCGCCATGCTCGCCGCAGATGCCCAGCTTGATGTCCGGACGGACCTTGCGGCCACGCTCGGTGGCGATCTCCACCAGTTCGCCGACGCCGGTGACGTCCAGCGACTGGAACGGGTCCTGCTCCAGGATGCCCTGGCGCTGGTACTCCGGCAGGAAGCTGCCGGCGTCGTCGCGCGACAGGCCCAGCGTGGTCTGGGTCAGGTCGTTGGTGCCGTAGCTGAAGAACTCGGCCGATTCGGCGATCTCGCCGGCCTTCAGGGCCGCGCGCGGGATCTCGATCATCGTGCCGGTCAGATACTCCACCGTCACGCCGGTCTCGGCCTTCACCTGCTCGGCGGCGCGGTCGATCACCCCCTTGAGGATGTCGAACTCCTTGCGGGTGATAATCAGCGGGATCATCACTTCGGGAATGACGGCCTCGCCGGTGGTCTTGGCGACCTCGGCGGCGGCGGCGAAGATGGCGCGGGCCTGCATCTCGTAGATCTCGGGGTACGAGATGCCCAGACGGCAGCCGCGATGGCCCAGCATCGGGTTCGCTTCATGCAGCTGGATGGTGCGGTGGCGCACCCGCAGCGGATCGGTGCCGGTGGCCTGGGCGACCTCCGCCATGTCCTCTTCGGTGTTCGGCAGGAACTCGTGCAGCGGCGGGTCGAGCAGGCGGATCGTCACCGGCAGGCCGGCCATGATCGTGAACAGCTCGACGAAGTCCTTCTTCTGGAAGGGCTCCAGCTTGGCGAGCGCCTTGCGGCGGCCGGCCTCGTCCTCCGCCAGGATCATCTCGCGGACGGCCAGGATGCGCTCCGGGTCGAAGAACATGTGCTCTGTGCGCGACAGGCCGATGCCCTCGGCGCCGAACTTCCGCGCGGTGCGGGCGTCCAGCGGGGTTTCGGCGTTGGCGCGGACCTTCATCCGGCGGATGCCGTCGGCCCAGCCCATCAGGGTGGCGAAGTCGCCCGACAGTTCCGGCTGGATCGTCGGCACCTCGCCCAGCATCACCTCGCCGGTGGAGCCGTCGATGGTCAGGACGTCGCCTTCCTTCACGGTGACGCCGCGGACCGACATCTGCTTGGTCTTGTAGTCGATGCGCAGGTCGCCGGCGCCCGACACGCAGGCACGGCCCATGCCGCGGGCAACCACCGCCGCGTGGCTGGTCATGCCGCCGCGGCTGGTCAGGATGCCGCGGGCGGCGTGCATGCCGTGGATGTCCTCAGGCGAGGTCTCGATGCGGCAGAGGATCACCGACTCGCCCTTGCCAGCCATCTGCTCGGCCTCGTCGGCGGTGAACACCACCTTGCCCGACGCGGCGCCGGGGGAGGCCGGCAGGCCCTTGGCGATCACCTTGCGGTCGGCCTTGGGGTCCAGCGTCGGGTGCAGCAGCTGGTCGAGCGAGGCCGGATCGATGCGGCGCACCGCCTCGTTCTGGTCGATGACGCCCTCGTTCGCCAGATCGACGGCGATCTTCAGCGCGGCCGGGGCGGTGCGCTTGCCGTTGCGGGTCTGCAGCATGTACAGCGTGTTCTGCTGGACCGTGAACTCGATGTCCTGCATGTCGCGGTAGTGCTTTTCCAGCTTGAGGCGGACCTCGTTCAGCTGGTTGAACACCTCCGGCATCACCTCTTCCATGGCGGGGAGGTCGGACTTGTTGGCGATCTTGCCGGCGACGGTCAGGTGCTGCGGCGTGCGGATGCCGGCGACGACGTCCTCGCCCTGGGCGTTGACCAGATACTCGCCGTAGAAGGCGTTCTCGCCGGTCGACGGGTTGCGGGTGAAGGCCACGCCGGTGGCGCAGTCGTTGCCCATGTTGCCGAAGACCATGCACTGCACGTTGACCGCGGTGCCCCAATCGGCCGGGATGTCGTGCAGCTTGCGGTAGGTGATGGCGCGGGCGTTCATCCAGGAACCGAAGACGGCGCCGATGGCGCCCCACAGCTGCTCCTGCACATCCTGCGGGAAGGGCCGGCCCAGCTCGCGCTCGACCGCCTTCTTGTAGTCCTCGATCACCGCCTGCCAATCCTCGGCCGACAGGTCGGTGTCGAGGTTGTAGGACTTGTCGCGCTTGTGGCCGTCGAGGATGTCCTCGAAATGGTGATGCTCAACGTCGAGAACGACGTTGGAATACATCTGGATGAAGCGGCGATAGCTGTCGTAGGCGAAGCGGGAGTCGCCCGACCGCTTGGCGAGGCCGGCGGCGGTCGCGTCGTTCAGACCCAGGTTCAGCACCGTGTCCATCATGCCGGGCATCGACGCGCGGGCGCCGGAGCGGACCGACACCAGCAGCGGGTTGGCCGGGTCGCCGAACTTGGCGTCCATCGCCGTTTCCAGCCGCGCGATGGCGGCATTCACCTGCGCCGTCAGCTCCGGCGGATAGGAGCGGCCGTTGGCGTAGAAATAGGTGCACAGCTCCGTGGTGATCGTGAAGCCCGGCGGAACGGGCAGGCCAAGATTGGCCATCTCGGCCAGATTGGCGCCCTTGCCGCCCAGCAGGTTCTTCATATCGGCCCGTCCTTCGGTGGCACCGGCCCCGAAGCTGTAGACCCACTTGGATTCACCCTGGCTCGCCATTGCGGATTTCCTCTCGCCCCATGGTCGTCCGGCGTGCGGGTGCTCCCCTTGTGCTCCACAGGCGGCCCACCGGGCGGGTCTGATCCGCTCAACGGGACACCGTGGTCAGTTTGCTTGACCGCACATGCCGCTGAGTGGACCTTCTATCGCCCCAAACGTTGGGACACAAGACAGTCGCGTGGTCTAGAACGTGATGACCTGCGCTTCGCCGGCAAAGGAGCGTTGCGACTATATCGTATTGGCCGGATCCCCATTACTCCGGCGGATCCGCATAAGCACCGATTCGGATGGTGAATTGCGGCCGAAGTACCCCGTTAATCCAAAGAAAAACGGGATCATTTCCTCCGCAAATGTTTCAGATGCTGAAGCAGGCGTTGGCCGGACACTCCACCCAGTGCTTGCCCTCCCCCGCCAGCCAGCGCGCCAGCGCGTCGGCCGGCATCGGCCGGGCGAAGCGGTATCCCTGGCCGATGGCGCAGCCCTCCGCCTCCAGCATGCGGTGCTGGGCCTCGCGCTCCACCCCCTCCGCCACGACGGTCAGGCCCAGCGCCTCGCCGATCTGGATGATGGCGCGGACCAGCGGCCGGTTGGCGGCATCGATGTCCAGTTCCTTGACGAAGCTGCGGTCGATCTTCAGTTCGCCGACGGGGAAGCGCTTCAGGTAGCTCAAGGACGAATAGCCGGTGCCGAAATCGTCGATCGACAGGGTGACGCCCAGCGCATGCAGGGCATCCAGAGCGTCATGGGCCCCGACCTCCTCCGTCATCATCAGCCGTTCGGTGATCTCCAGGGTCAGGTCGGTCGCCGGGATGCCGTTGGCGGCGAGCACGGAGCGGACCTGGTCCGGCAAATCGCCGCGGGCGAAGCGGACCGCCGAGACATTGACCGCCAGCCCCGGCACCGGCACCCCGGCGGCGCGCCAGCGGCCGAGCTGCGCGACCGAGGTCTCCAGTACCCAGCTGTCCAGCCGGTCGATCAGCCCGCATTCCTCGGCCAGCGGCACGAACTCCATCGGCGACACCGCTCCCCAGCGCGGGTGGGTCCAGCGGATCAGCGCCTCCACCCGGTGCAGGCAGTGCGGCTTCAACCGGACCTGCGGTTGGTAATGCAGCTCGAACGGCGCGTCTCCTGCCACATCCTCCCGTGAGCCATTCTCCTGCCGGTCCAACGCCTCGCGTAGCGCGGCCTCCATCTCCAGCCGGCGCACCGCCTGTTCGTTCATGTCGCGGCGGAAGAAATGGCAGCGGTTGCGGCCGGCCTGCTTGGCCCGGTACATCGCCGCGTCGGCCTGGCGCAGCAGCGTGTCGAAATCCATGCCGTCGTCGGGATGCACGGCGATGCCGATGCTGGCGGTGGGGGTCAGCGTCAGGTCGGCCACCGTCAGCGGCACCGACAGGCTGGCGAGCACCCGCTCCGCCAGCAGCGCGGCATGGGCCGCGTCGCAGCCCGGCAGCAATGCCACGAACTCGTCCCCGCCCAGCCGGGCCAGCGTGTCGCCTTCGATGAACAGGCGCCGCAGGCGGTTCGCCACCTCCACCAGCAACTGGTCGCCGACCGCATGGCCCAGCGAATCGTTGATGGTCTTGAAGCGGTCGACGTCCAGGAACATCAGCGTCACCGGCTGGCGCGTGCGCCCCGCCAGCGCCAGCGCCGCGGTGGCGCGGTCGGCCAGAAGCTGGCGGTTGGGGAGCCCGGTCAGCGTGTCGAAATAGGCCAGCCGGTTGATCTCCGCCCGCGCCCGGTCATGTTCGATGGCCAGCGCGCACAGATGGACACAGGCCTCCACCAGCCGGCGGTGGAAGGGGGCGGCGGGACGCGGCTCGCGGTAATAGAGCGCGAAGCTGCCCAGCATCCGGGCATTGCGCCCCTTGATCGGGTTGGACCAGCAGGCAGCCAGCCCGTGCGACAGCGGGACATGGCGGTAAGGCGCCCAGCGCGGATCGACGGCAATGTCGGTGGACATCACCGCCTCGCCCCGGCTCATCGCACTGCCGCAGCAGCCGACGTCCGGGCCGATGGCCAGCCCGTCGATGGCGGCGGCATAGGCGCCGGGCAGCGACGGGGCGGCGGCCACCCGCATGCGGTTCTCGTCGTCGCGCAGCATCACCGAACAGGTGACCTCCGGTGCGCAGGCCTCCACCTGCCGGCACAGGAAATCCAGAACCTGCTTCAGCGACCGGCCGGCGGCCACCAGTTCCAGCACGTCCTGCTGCAGGCGCGCCACCGCTTCCGCCCGCTCGCGCTCGTCGAAACAGCGCATCTCGCACAAAAGCAGGGCGTCCGCACCATCGGCCAAATGCTGCCAGTGCAGATCGACCGGAACCGGATCGCGGCGCGGTACGCAGAGCGCGCCGCTGCCGGGGGGTGGACGGTCGCCCTGCGCCCCGTCCCACACCGTCCGCCAATCGCGTCCGCCGATGTCGAGCAAGGCGGGCAGCGACCGACCGATCATGTCGTCGAGCGGACAGCCGGCAAGGCGGGCGAAAGCCGGATTGGCGCCGACGATGGTTCCGTCGGGCGCGGTCCAGACCAGCGCCGCACTCCATTGCGCAGCGGTCACCCGCAAAAGGCGATCGGACGGCAGACGGTCGTCCAGCGCGGCCCCGGCCGAATCCATGACCCCTGATCCCCCCGGACATCCTTCGGGGAACGCCGCGCCGGCGCTCCCGGGAGAATCAGCTAACATGAACACACGTTGCGCGGTCAAGCGCTCGTCGCATTCGGACCCTGCTGGCACAACCGCAAGAGACCGGTTCCAAACAGCAAACCTCGGGTCCGTTGGTGCGCAAGCAAAAGGGAGGAAGCGGTCTCCCGCTCCCTCCCTCTTCTTTCGTCATCCCAAAGCGCCCTGGCCGGACGCCCTGCGGGGAAGGCTCAGCTGCAGCCGGTGGTCGACCCGCAGCTGTCGCACTTCAGGCAGGTGCCGTTGCGGACCAGGGTCATGTTGCCGCACTCGCCGCAGGGATCGCCCTCATAGCCACGGGCGCGGGCCTCGCGGATACGGTCGAAGCGCTGGTCGCTGGTGCTGCCGCCATAGGCCGTGCCGGTGGCCGCGGTGGCGGCGACATGGCCCTGGGCGGTGGCGGCGGCAACCGCCGGGCTGGCCGCCATGGCGGCCTGGGCCGAAGCCTGGGTGCCGGCCGATGCGGTGGCGCTGACGGCAGCGGTGTCGGTGCCGGTGGCGGCGAAGGCCGCCGCGGCGCTGGCCCGCTGGGTCTGCCCGCCATGCAGGACGCGCAGGTTGTTGCGGACATAGCCGGTGGACGCGATGCGGCGGACGATGTCCGACGGCTGCACCTGGGTGTCCGGCAGGTCGCCCTGCTTGTCGCCGCTGCCCACCGTGAAGGGCACCAGATCCTCCGGCGTGGCGTGCGCCAGATCGGTGCGGTTCAGGTAGGAGATCGCGATCTCGCGGAAGATGTAGTCGATGACCGAGGTCGCCATCTTGATGGTGTCGTTGCCGGTCACCATGCCCGACGGCTCGAAGCGCGTGAAGGTGAAGGCCTCCACGAACTCTTCCAGCGGCACGCCATATTGCAGGCCGATCGACACCGCGATGGCGAAGTTGTTCATCAGCGACCGGAAGGCGGCGCCTTCCTTGTGCATGTCGATGAAGATCTCGCCCAGGCGGCCGTCCTCATACTCGCCGGTGCGCAGATACACCTTGTGGCCGCCGACATTGGCCTTCTGGGTGTAGCCCTTGCGGCGGTGCGGCAGACGCTCGCGCGAGCTGCTCTTCCGCTCCACCACCCGCTCGATCACCTTCTCGACGATGCGCTCGGTGACCATCTGGGCGCGGACCGCGGCCGGCGCCTCGATCATCGCCTCGACCGCCTCGCCATCCTCCTCGTCGTCGAGCAGGGCGGCCTGCAGCGGCTGGCTCAGCTTGGAGCCGTCGCGGTACAGCGCGTTCGCCTTCAGGCCCAGGCGCCAGGACATCAGGTAGGCGTCCTTGCACTCGTCGACCGTCGCCGTGTTCGGCATGTTGATGGTCTTGGAGATGGCGCCGGAGATGAAGGGCTGCGCCGCCGCCATCATCGTGATGTGCGATTCCCACGACAGGAAGCGCTTGCCGATGCGGCCGCAGGGGTTGGCGCAGTCGAACACCGACAGGTGCTCGTCCTTGAGGAAGGGCGCGCCTTCCAGCGTCATGGCGCCGCAGCAGAAGGTGTTGGCCTGCTCGATCTGCGCCTTGGTGAAGCCGATGTGGGTCAGCAGGTCGAAGCCGGGGGCGTCCAGCGTCTCCACCGGAATGCCCAGAGTCTGGGTGCAGAAGTCGGCGCCGATGGTCCAGCGGTTGAAGACGAACTTGATGTCGAAGGCGGTGGCGAGGTTGCCCTCCAGCCGCTCCAGCAGCTCGTCGGTGAAGCCCTTGGCCTTCAGCGACTCGTGGTTCACGCCCGGGGCGTTCTTCAGCGTGCCGTGGCCGACGGCGTAGAGCGCGATCTCCTCGATCTGGTCCGGGGTGTAGCCGAGCGTCTTCAGCGCCTCCGGCACCAGCCGGTTGACGATCTTGAAGTAGCCGCCGCCGGCCAGCTTCTTGAACTTCACCAGGGCGAAGTCGGGCTCGATGCCGGTGGTGTCGCAGTCCATCACCAGGCCGATGGTGCCGGTCGGGGCGACCACGGTGGCCTGGGCGTTGCGGTAGCCGTGGGCCTCGCCCAGTTCCAGCGCCTCGTCCCAGACACGGACGGCGGCCAGAGCCAGTTCCTGGTCCGGGCAGAGGTCGGCGACGAAGGGCACCGGCTCGACCGCCAGACCTTCATAGCCGTTCATCTCGCCGTTGGCGGCGCGGCGATGGTTGCGGATGACCCGCAGCATGTGGTCGCGGTTGGCCTCGAAGCCCGGGAAGGTGCCCAGTTCCTGCGCCATCTCGGCCGAGGTGGCATAGGCGACGCCGGTCATGACGGCGGAGATGCCGGCGCAATAGGCGCGGCCCTCGTCCGAGTCGTAAGACAGGCCCGACGCCATCAGCAGGCCGCCGAGGTTGGCGAAGCCCAGGCCCAGCGTGCGGAACTCGTAGGAGAGCTGGGCGATTTCCTTCGACGGGAACTGCGCCATCAGCACGGAGATTTCCAGCACGATAGTCCACAGCCGGCAGGCATGCTCGAACGCCTCGACGTCGAAGGAACCGTCCTTCAGACGGAACGACATCAGGTTCAGCGACGCCAGATTGCAGGCGGTGTCGTCGAGGAACATGTACTCCGAGCACGGGTTCGAGGCGTTGATGCGCCCCGAGGCCGGGCAGGTGTGCCACTCGTTGATGGTGCTGTCGAACTGCACGCCCGGATCGGCACAGGCCCAGGCGGCGTAGCCGACCTTGTCCCACAGGTCGCGGGCACGGACGGTCTTCACCACCTTGCCGTTGGTGCGGCCGATCAGGTTCCAGTCGGCATCGTCCAGCACCGCCTGCACGAACTCGTTGGAGATGCGCACGGAGTTGTTGGAGTTCTGGCCCGAAACCGTCAGGTAGGCTTCCGAATCCCAGTCGGTGTTGTAGGTCTTGAACTCGATGGAGGTGAAGCCCTGGCCGGCGAACTGGATCACGCGCTGGATGTAGTTCTCCGACACCTGATCCTTGCGGGCGGCGAGGATCGCCTTCTTCAGCTCCTTGTTCTCCTTCGGGTCCAGGCCCGACTGGGCGGCGGCCATCACCGCCGTCAGGTGCTTCTGGCAGATCTTGGAACCGGTCACGAGCGCCGCGACCTTCTGCTCCTCGTTCACCTTCCAGTCGATGTAGCCCTCGATGTCCGGGTGGTCCATGTCCACCGTGACCATCTTGGCCGCACGCCGCGTGGTGCCGCCCGACTTGATGGCGCCCGCCGCGCGGTCGCCGATCTTCAGGAAGCTCATCAGACCCGACGACTTGCCGCCGCCGGCCAGCTTCTCGCCCTCGCCGCGCAGCTTGGAGAAGTTGGAGCCGGTGCCGGAGCCGTACTTGAACAGGCGGGCCTCACGCACCCACAGGTCCATGATGCCGCCCTCGTTCACCAGGTCGTCGGCGACGGACTGGATGAAGCAGGCATGCGGCTGCGGATGCTCGTAGGCCGAGGCGGACGAGGTCAGCAGGCCGGTCTTGAAATCGACGTAGAAGTGGCCCTGGCTCGGGCCGTCGATGCCGTAGGCCCAGTGCAGGCCGGTGTTGAACCACTGCGGGCTGTTCGGGGCCGCCATCTGGGCGGCCAGCATGAAGCGCATCTCGTCGAAGAAGGTGCGGGCGTCGGCTTCGGTGTCGAAATAGCCGCCCTTCCAGCCCCAATAGGTCCAGGTGCCGGCCAGACGGTCGAAGACTTGGCGGGCGGAGCTTTCACCGACGAAGCGCTTCTCCTTCGGCAGGGCGGCCAGCTTTTCCTGGTCCGCTTCCTTGCGCCACAGCCAGGACGGGACGGTGTTCTCTTCCACGGCGCGGAGCGCGGCGGGAACGCCGGCCTTGCGGAAATACTTCTGGGCCAGGATGTCGCTGGCGACCTGCGAGAAGTTGTCCGGCACCTCGATGCCGGTCTGCTGGAAGACGATCGTGCCATCCGGGTTGCGGATCTCGCTGGTCGCCTGGCGGAAGCCGAGGCTGGCGTAGGCGTCCTGACCTTCGTGCGTGAAACGACGCTCGATCCGCATGATGAGACTGTCCCCTGCTTGGAGCCCGCCGCGACGGGCTCGAATGGAAATATGGTGCGACCCGTCCCGAAAAGCGGCCGGCGGTTCTGTCCGCCGTCCGGCCCGGCAATGCAGATGGCGCCGTACAAACAGGGGCCCGATGCCCGACTGTCCGCCGTCGCCGCTGTGTTGCCGGGACCGGGGCCGCCGCTAGAAGCCGGCCGGGTCACGTGGGCGGCATCCTAGCCAGCGCGACCGGGGCAAGCAAGCCCCACTCTGCTAGATATTGTGGTTGACATCACCGAACCCCTCAAAACCTTGATCTTGTGGTGTTCAACCCGTGACCGGGGATCCTGTTCCCGCCTGCCAAGCAATTTTTTCGGGGGCGGTGGTGGGCCGCATCGCGACCGCGAGGCACAAACTGTAGGCACTCGAATCACCGCCCATGTTGGACCGGACGGCGCCACGCCCCGATTAGAGCGCAAAACACATCCGTTCGCCAGTGCTTCGTTGCGGCGAAAATCAACATATTGTTGCCTGTGGCCCATTGCACCCACCACCGATTCGCTGTGTCTCGACTCGAGGGAAACCGGCGGAATCCCTGGGACGACTCGAAAAGCCGGCCATTCCCGGCACCGAGTCGCCACCGTCGGTCCGGAACCAAGACACGGAAGAGAGGCAGAGGCAGCCACCCCGCAACTATTTCCTGCACGCCCGGTTGAAGGCCCTGGAGCCAAGGTGACTCCATCGTGGGTCTGGGGGAGGAGAGGCACCCATGCGGAAGATCACGCACAAGATGTGGTTGGGGCGGACCACGCTGACGCTATCTGCGCTGACACTGCTGGCCGGGATGGCGACTCCGCCGCAGGCCGCCGCCCAGACCATGATCATCAACGGCTCGACTCCGGTCGTCGGTGCCGCGGTGGAGCGCAAGACCGGTCCCAGCGTCGACCAGTTGATGAACCGCTACGTCGTCGGCGCGGACGGGTCGAAGATCGGCACCGTCACCGATGTGATCCTCGACGACAAGGGCGAGGCCCAATACATCGTCATCCATTCCGGCGGCATCCTGGGCTTCGGCGGCAAGGACATCGCGGCCGACCTGACCCTGGCCGACATCCGCACCGGCACCGAAGCGATCCAGCTGCGCGACGTGACCGCCGCCAGCGTCCGCGACATGCCCGAATTCCGCTACGACGACAGCATCACCTCGCTGACCCGCAGCCCTGAGCCGCGGCGGTAGCCAACAGAACGACCAACGAAAAAGGCCGCGCCCCAATGGGACGCGGCCTTTCTCTTACCCTTCCGGGAGATCGCGAGCCTCTTCCCCCACGGTACCGCGAGGGAAAACGGCGTCAGGCGATCACTCGTCGTTCTGCTGCTTGCGCTTCAGAGCGGCGCCCAGGATGTCGCCCAGCGAGGCGCCCGAGTCGGACGAACCGAACTCGGCCATCGCCTGCTTCTCTTCCTCCATCTCGCGGGCCTTGATGGACAGCGAGATGCGGCGGGAAGCGCGGTCGATCTGGGTGACCTTGGCGTCGACCTTCTCGCCGACGGCGAAACGGTCCGGGCGCTGTTCGGAACGCTCGCGGGACAGGTCCGACTTGCGGATGAAGCCGGTGTAGCCCTCGCCGACGGCCACTTCGATGCCGCCGTCCGTCACCTGCGTCACGGTGCAGGTCACGACCTCGTTCTTCTTCAGACCGGCAGTGGCAGCCTCGAACGGGTCGTTCGCCAGCTGCTTGATGCCCAGGCTGATGCGCTCCTTCTCGACGTCGACGTCGAGAACCTTGACCTTGACGCGGTCGCCCTTCTTGTACTCGGCGATCGCCTCTTCACCCGACTTGTTCCAGTCGAGATCGGACATGTGGACCATGCCGTCGATGTCGCCCGGCAGGCCGACGAACAGACCGAACTCGGTGATGTTCTTGACTTCGCCTTCCAGCTCGGTGCCAGGACCGAACTTGTCGGTGAAGGTCTCCCACGGGTTGTCCAGGCACTGCTTCAGGCCGAGGCTGATGCGGCGCTTCTGCGGATCGACGTCCAGGACCATGACCTCGACTTCCTGCGAAGTCGACACGATCTTGCCCGGATGGACGTTCTTCTTGGTCCAGGACATTTCCGAAACGTGGACCAAGCCCTCGATCCCCGGCTCCAGCTCCACGAAGGCGCCGTAGTCGGTGATGTTGGTGACGCGGCCCTTGAACTTCGCGCCGACCGGATACTTCGCCTCGACGCCTTCCCACGGGTCGGCCTCGAGCTGCTTCATGCCCAGGCTGATGCGCTGGGTTTCCGGGTTGAAGCGGATGACCTGGACCGTGACGGTCTGGCCGATCTGCAGGGCTTCCGACGGATGGTTGATGCGGCGCCACGCGATGTCGGTGACGTGCAGCAGGCCATCGACGCCGCCCAGGTCGACGAACGCACCGTAGTCGGTGATGTTCTTGACGACGCCCTGGAGAATCTGGCCTTCCTTGAGGTTGGCCACCAGCTCCGAACGGGCCTCGGCGCGGCTCTCTTCGAGCACGGCGCGACGCGACACGACGATGTTGCCGCGCGAGCGGTCCATCTTCAGGATCTGGAACGGCTGCGGGGTGCCCAGCAGCGGGGAGATGTCGCGGACCGGACGGATGTCGACCTGGCTGCCCGGCAGGAAGGCAACGGCGCCCGACAGGTCGACAGTGAAGCCGCCCTTGACGCGGCCGAAGATGACGCCGGTGACGCGGGTCTGGTCGTTGAACGACTTCTCCAGCAGGGCCCAGGCCTCTTCGCGCTTCGCCTTCTCACGGCTCAGCATCGCTTCGCCGTTCTTGTCTTCCATCCGCTCGAGGTAGACCTCGACGGTGTCGCCCGCCTTCAGCTCGGGCGGCTGGCCGGCAACGGCGAATTCCTTCAGCGCGACGCGGCCTTCCGACTTCAGACCGACGTCGATGGTGACCATGTCGTTCTCGACGGCGACGACGCGTCCCTTGACGACCGTACCTTCGAGCGACTCGGCCGCGCCCAGCGACTCTTCAAGCAGAGACGCGAAGCTTTCCTTTTCGACCGTGCGGGCCAGTGACTGTGCCATTGAAACTCCTAAAGGTGGCGCGAAAGCAGCCCCGTTCCGGTCCCTCCCGCGGCAAAACGGGTGGGACCTCGACCGAACCGCCGCGCCGGGCACCACGCCCGGCGACTTGGTTGATGGTTTTCCATGGAGGGCGTCGGACCCGCCCGCGCCGCCCGACCGGTCCGATCGCGACGACCCAAACCCCGGCATCACGCCTTGGGTTTCAGACCGGTCTTCGAACCGATGTGAGCGACCGCCATCGAGAACACCTGATCGGCATCGAGAGCGGACGTATCAAGCACAAAAGCGTCGGCAGCCGGACGGAGCGGGGCCACCGCTCTCTGGCTGTCGCGCGCATCACGAGCCTTCATGTCCTCCAGGACATCGGAGGATATAGCCGGAATCCCCCGTCTCTGCAACTCCTTGAGTCGCCGTTCGGCCCGGACCTCCACCGAAGCGGTAACGAACAGTTTGGCCTGGGCATCGGGACAGACCACCGTTCCGATGTCCCGCCCGTCCAGAACCGCCCCCGGCGCGCCGCCCGGCGGATGGGCCGCGAACCGCCGCTGGAAGTCGAGAAGCGCCGCCCGCACCTCCGGCACCGCCGCCACCTTGCTGGCCGCCTGCGCCGCCTCGTCGGTGCGCAGGGCCACCTCCTGCAGGATCGGGTGTTCGGGGTGCAGCTCATAGGCGGCCCGTGCCGCCGCCGTGTTGTCGGCCGGATCGCCGCCGGCCCGCAGGACCGACACGCCGACCGCGCGGTACAGCACCCCGGTGTCGAGATGGGCAAAGCCGAAGGCGTCGGCGATGCGCTGCGACAGGGTGCCCTTGCCGCTGGCGGCCGGGCCATCGATGGCGACGACGACCGCCCTGGCGGGCGCCGACTGGTTGGAAAGCGGCTGCGTCATCGCCTCACGCCTCACCGATCTTCGCGCCCAGCCCGTTCATCAGACCGACGAAGCCGGGGAAGCTGGTGTCGATGAAGGCGCCGTCGTCGACCGAGATCGGCTGTTCCGACGCCATGCCCAGCACCAGGAAGCTCATGGCGATGCGGTGGTCCATGGCGGTGGCGACGGTGGCGCCGCCCTTCGGCCCCTTCCCCGTTCCCCCGGTCCCGTGAACGGTCAGGCTGTCGTCGGCGCCGACCTCCACCGACACGCCGCAGCGGGTCAGGCCTTCCGCCACCATAGCGAGGCGGTCGCTCTCCTTCACCCGCAGTTCCTTCAGGCCGAGCATCACCGTGGTGCCCTCGGCGCAGGCGGCGGCGGCTGCCAGGACCGGGTATTCGTCGATCATGCTGGGCGCGCGGTCGGCCGGCACCACCACGCCCTTGAGCGCGCTGTACTTCACCCGCAGGTCGGCCACCGGCTCGCCCGCCTGGTCGCGGCGGTTCTCGAAGGCGATATCCGCGCCCATCTCCACCAGCGTGTCGTAGAGGCCGGTGCGGCGCGGGTTCATGCCGACATCGTTCAGCAGCAGCTCCGAACCAGGCCGCAGCAGGGCGGCGACCGCCGGGAAGGCGGCGCTGCTGGGATCGGCCGGCACATGGATGGTCCGGCCGCTCAGTTCCGGCTGGCCGATGACGGTGACGGCCAGCGCGCCGTCCTCCAGCCGCTCGGTCGTCACGGTGGCGCCGAAATGGCGCAGCATCAGTTCGGTGTGGTCGCGCGTCGGCTCCGCCTCGATCACCGTGGTGGCGCCGGCGGTGTTGAGCCCGGCCAGGAGGATCGCTGATTTCACCTGGGCCGAGGCCACCGGCAGGCGGTAGGTGATCGGGACCAGATCGCCGCTGCCGACCACGGTCAGCGGCAGCCGCCCGCCGGAGCGGCCGACGAAGCGGGCGCCCATCTCCTCCAGCGGCTTGGTGACGCGGGCCATCGGGCGCTTGTTCAGCGAGGCGTCGCCGGTGAAGACGCAGGTGATCGGGTGGCCGGCGACCAGCCCCATCAGCAGGCGGGCGGCGGTGCCGCTGTTGCCCATGTCCAGCACCTGCGCCGGCTCCTGCAGCGCGCCCAGCCCGACGCCGCGCACGCGCCAGACGCCCGAGGCATCGCGCTCCGCCTGGGCGCCGAGCAGGCGCATGGCCGCCGCGGTGTGCAGGACGTCCTCTCCCTCCAGCAGGCCATGGATCACCGTCTCGCCCACGGCGATGGCGCCCAGCATCAGCGACCGGTGCGAGATCGACTTGTCGCCGGGCACGCGGATGCTGCCCTGGATCGCGCCGGTGGCGGCGGAGCGCAGCGGCTTCACCTGCGTGACGGGGGTCTGCGTGACGGGGGCCTGCGTCATGGGACGGGTCCTTCGGATCGGAACGTGAAGCGGTTGTGGTCGCGTTCCTATCACAGCCCCCGTCGTGATGCGAGAGGGCCGGACTCCATCCTCCTCCCCTCCTGATGCCGGCCGGGCACAAACGAAAAGAGGCCGCCCGAAGGCGGCCCCGAGTTCAAGGAGGAAACCAAATGGAGGAGTTGCACGATGTGCAGGTCCGTTCTAGCCAGTTATGGTTAACGCCCTGTAAAGGCAACCCCTGTCCGGCCGGGATACCTCTTTCCCGCGACGCCTGCGCACCGGCGGCATCCGGCCGCGTCGTCGATCCGGCATCTTTTTTTTGACAAGCGCCTCTGGCCGTGGCAAAGGGCGCCTCTTGAGAACCCCCCTGATTTTTGTGACGGAGGACACTGGCGTGGCCAAACCCGAATGGGGCGTCAAGCGCATCTGCCCGAGCTGTGGCGCTCGCTATTACGACATGCGCAAGGACCCGCCGGTCTGCCCGAGCTGCGGTGCGCAATTCGATCCCGAGGCCCTGCTGAAGTCCCGCAAGGCCCGCCCGGCCCCGGCCGACGACACCAAGAAGGTGGCGGTGGTGGCCGAGGACGAGGAGGAGACCGAGACCGAGGCCGAGACTCCGGAGCTGGAGGATGTCGAGGACGACATGTCCGTCGAGGACATCGAGGAGACCGACGAAACCGCCGACGATGAGGACGATGTCCTGATCGAGGACACGTCGGAGCTGGGCGAGGACGACATGGACGAGGTCGTCGACGTCGAAGGCGAGGACGAGGAGGAGCGCTGACCGGCGCGCTTCCCGGTGGGACGGGAGCGTTGTCGGGAGCGGCGGGGTGCCGGTAAAAAAAGCGCGAAGCGATCGATTTTCCGCTTGCATCACTCCGCCGCCTGACTATTATCCCGCTCCACCAAGGCCGGACGGAAACGACCGGCCCCCAGAGTTAAGGGGCCATAGCTCAGCTGGGAGAGCGCTACAATGGCATTGTAGAGGTCAGGAGTTCGATCCTCCTTGGCTCCACCAATTAGAAAAGCCGGCTGCCTGAAAGGGCTGCCGGCTTTTTCTTGTTCAGTCCCCTCGCCTTCAAGTGACCTCGACGAGGGAAATATCCGCCATGACGGTGGCCGTGTAGCGACCGGCGGACACCCGGCGCCCAAAGCGTCGCCCAAAACGGCGAAGGCCGCGAACCCGTTCCGGTTCGCGGCCTTCAGAATGGTGGGCGGTACTGGGATTGAACCAGTGACCCCTACGATGTCAACGTAGTGCTCTCCCGCTGAGCTAACCGCCCACTGTATCGACCGGCGGAGGAGCGCGTGGCGTCGTTCCGTCCGGCGTGGGCGGGTGTATACCGACCTCGGCGCGGACGCGCAAGCCCTTTCATGAGCCCTTGCGCTTTTTTTGTCGGACGCGGCAGGGCGGCGGGCGTTCCCGTGACAAAAGGCCCCGCTGTCCATTACATCATTGAACCATGGACGCCTCCTTCGACGCGCAACGCGACGCCAGTGCCGGCGCCGGTCCGGCCCCCGATCAGGCCGCCATTCCGGCGGCGGACGCGGCCCCGGCCGTCCCGGCATTCGAGATTCTGGCCCCGCAGAGCCAGAGGCTGCCGCTCGTCCTGGCCTCGCCGCATAGCGGGAACGCCTATTCCGCCGCCTTCCTCGCCTCGTCCCGGCTGGATGCCCGGGCATTGCGCAAGTCCGAGGACTGTTTCGTCGACGAGATCTTCGCCTTCGCCCCCGGCTTCGGCGTGCCGCTGATCCGCGCCCTGTTCCCGCGCGCCTATCTGGACGTCAACCGCGAAGCCTATGAACTGGATCCGGAGATGTTCGCCGATCCGCTGCCGGCCTACGTCAACACCCGCTCGCCCCGTGTGGCCGCGGGGCTGGGCACCATCGCCCGCGTGGTTGCCAACGGCGAGGACATCTACCGCGGCAAGCTGCGCTTCGCCGAGGCGCTGGACCGCGTCAGCCGCTGCTACACTCCCTACCACAATGCCCTGCGCCAACTGGTGGACGACACCCGCGACGCCTTCGACCATGCCCTGCTGATCGATTGCCATTCGATGCCGTCGGCCAGCACCGCCACCAGCGGGAAAGGCGGCGGGAGGGGCGGCAACCATCCCGAAATCGTGCTGGGCGACTGTTACGGCAACGCCTGCGCTCCTGCGGTGATCGATGCGGCTGAGGAGTTCCTGCGCGGGCTCGGCTATGCCGTCAGCCGCAACAATCCCTACGCCGGCGGCTACACCACCCGCCATTACGGACGGCCGCGCCAGGGCATCCACGCCCTGCAGATCGAGATCGCCCGTGACCTCTACATGGATGAGGCAGCCTTGACCCGCCTGCCTTACCTGGACATTCTGTCCCGCCACATGACCGAACTGGTCGACACGCTGGGCCTGCTGCCGCCCCACGGCCTGGGACCGCGCTGACGCCGCGGGCGTTCAGCATCCGCGGTTTTGGGGCCGTTGCCCCGTCCATGCCACAGTTACCCGCTATCACCCCAAGGGCCAAGCTTCCGCTTGGAACCACTCCGCAGCCCTGGCTTTGCGCAAAAAAAGGGCCGCGGGCGAACCCGCGGCCTTCAGTCTAGGGAGGAAACGCCCAAGAAGTGCGTTACGCCAACGTCCACGCCGAGGCGCGACCGTTGCCGCACTGCACAATATGAACGCGGCCCCGGCCGGCTTCAAGGGCAAAAAGAATTTCTCATGCATTACATCGCGTTAACCTGCGACAGAGGTATCGCGAAGCGGATAGCGCACAGGGCCGTTCGCTGCAATGCAGCATGACTCTTGGTGCAAGGGCATGACCGAAGGGACAGGAAAGGGCCGCACCTTCGGACCGGTGTCTTGAGCTTGACGGCCGGCGTCCGGAACCAAGACCGCCGACGGTCGTTTCAGAGTGGTCCAATGCCGGGTATCCGCCAAAGGCGATCCGGTTTGCGGGCTGCGGAACGCCCTGCCGGCGGCCAATAAGGAGAAGAAGATCGTGAGCAGGCTCGTCGTCGTATCCAACCGGGTGGCCCTGATGGAAGAGGGCAAGCAGGCGGCTGGCGGTCTCGCCGTCGCCATCCTGGCGGCCCTGAAGAAGACCGGAGGCATCTGGTTCGGCTGGAGCGGAAATGTCGTCGACGGCGAGTCCCAGGCCGAACCGACCCGGACCGACGTCGGGAAGCTGACCTACGCCACGCTCGATCTCGGCCGCCGCGACCATGAGGAATACTACAACGGTTTCGCCAATCAGACCTTATGGCCGCTGTTCCATTACCGGCTGGGCCTGATCTCGGTGAACCGTCGCACGCGCGAGGGGTATGAGCGGGTCAACGCCTATTTCGCCGACAAGCTGGAGCCGCTGCTGCGCCCGGACGACATGATCTGGGTCCACGACTATCACCTGATCCCCTTCGGCGACGAACTGCGCCGCCGCGGCTGTTCGCAGCGCATGGGCTTCTTCCTGCACACGCCCTTCCCGCCGCCGGAACTGCTGACCGCCCTGCCCAACCACCGCGACCTGATCCGCGAGCTGTGCGCCTATGATCTGGTCGGCTTCCACACCGCCACCGACATGCGCGGCTTCTGCGACTACATCCGCACCGAGACCGACGGCACGGTGGAACAGCGCGGCGCCTATGGCAGCGCCATGATCCGCGCCTTCGGCCGCACCCTGATGGCGAAGGTCTTCCCCATCAGCATCGACACCGAGGCGCTGGAAAGCCTCGCCCGCACCGCCGGCCGCTCGCGTCAGGCCGAACGGCTGCGCGAAAGCCTGGTCGGCCGCCGGCTGATCATCGGCGTCGACCGGCTCGACTATTCCAAGGGCCTGCCGCAGCGCTTCGCCGCCTTCGAACAGCTTCTGGAAAGCTATCCGGAGCATTGCAACCGCGTGTCCTTCCTGCAGGTCGCCCCGCCAAGCCGCGAGGACGTGCCGGAATACATCGCCATCCGCCGCGAGCTGTCGGAGATGGCCGGCCGCATCAACGGCCGCTTCGCCGAGTTCGACTGGCAGCCGATCCGCTACCTGAACCGAAGCTTCGGCCAGCGCGTGCTGGCGGGCTTCTACCGGCTGGCGAATGTGGGGCTGGTCACGCCGCTGCGAGACGGCATGAATCTGGTCGCGAAGGAGTATGTCGCTTGCCAGGACGGCGACAATCCGGGCGTCCTGGTGCTGTCGCAGTTCGCCGGCGCCGCCCATGAGATGGGAGAGGCGCTGATCGTCAACCCTTTCGACATCGAGGGCGTCGGCGACGCGCTGCAGCGGGCGCTGACCATGCCGCTGGGCGAGCGCAAGGAGCGCCACACCGCCCTGATGCGGACGCTGCGGCGCCACGACATCAGCTGGTGGCGTGAAAGCTATGTGGACGCGCTGACACGCGCGCCGTATGACTTTCCGGTCACCTGAGCATCCGCTCGGCCCACCAGCAGCGCAGGTCCGGACCCATGGCCGCCTCTCCCATCCTCGTCGCAGACATCGGTGCCACCAACGCGCGCTTCGGCCTGATCGACGGCCGGATGGTGCGCGAGGCGCGGGTGCTGCGCTGTGCTGATTATGGTTCGATCGAAGACGCGGCCACCGCCTACCTGTCGGCGATCGGGCTGGCTGCGCCGGGCACGCCGGGCCGGCCGCGGCACGGCGCCTTCGCGGTGGCCGGGCCGGTCACCGGCGACCACATCGCCATGACCAATCTGGTCTGGCAATTCTCCGTCGGCCGGGTGCGCGACGCCCTGGCGCTGGAGGGACTGGTCGTCATCAACGACTTCACCGCCGTCGCCCTGTCGGTGCCGCGTCTGGCCGAGGAGGA
Organism: Azospirillum largimobile; assembly: GCF_977007025.2. Taxonomy (NCBI): domain Bacteria; kingdom Pseudomonadati; phylum Pseudomonadota; class Alphaproteobacteria; order Rhodospirillales; family Azospirillaceae; genus Azospirillum; species Azospirillum largimobile. Next base: position 138,272 of record NZ_CDRMUA020000001.1, on the reverse strand, counting down.
CCGGCGGCAGGTCGGCGAAGGGTCTCCGCATCCGGGTGCCGTCGTCGCCGTGCTGGGGCCGGGCAGCGGGCTGGGCGTGTCGGGGCTGGTGCCGGGGGCGAACGGCCGCTGGACGGCGCTGTCGGGCGAGGGCGGCCACGTCACCATGGCGCCGATCAGCGACCGTGAGAGCGCCGTGCTGGGCCAGCTGCGCAAGGGCTTCGACCATGTCTCGGCCGAGCGGGTGCTGTCGGGGCCGGGCCTCGTCAACCTATACAACGCCCTGTCGATCCTCGACGGGCGCGAACCCGCCGCCCCCACCCCCGCCCAGATCACCGACAACGCCCTGGCCGGGACCGAGCCCCACTGCGTGGAGGCGGTGGAGATGTTCTGCGCGATGCTGGGCACCGTCGCCGGCAACCTCGCTTTGACGCTGGGCGCGCGGGGCGGCGTCTACATCGCCGGCGGCATCGTGCCGAGGCTGGGGACGCTGTTCGCCCATTCCCGCTTCCGCAAGCGCTTCGCCGAGAAGGGCCGCATGCGCGACTTCCTGGCCCCGATCCCCACCTATGTCGTCACCCACGAACTGCCCGCCTTCCTGGGCCTCGCCGAGGCCGCCGGGGCGGACTGAGCGCCGCGCCGGGGGCGCCACGCCACGCGAGCACCGGGGGGTGCGACGTATCGCGCCTCCATCGGTGGTTGCCCCTATTGCGCCACTTGTCGCTTGAACCGGTGGGACCGCCCCCACATGGTTGTTCCGATCCGTTCGGATCCCATCGGAACGCCATCCCACCGGAAAGCCCCCGACAAACGCCATGTCCACCGACCTTCGCGTCCGCTTCATGCACCCGTCGGGCGCCATCGGCCCCGGCAAGATCGCGTTGCTGGAGGCCATCGACCGCACCGGCTCCATCTCCGCCGCGGCGCGGTCGCTGGACATGACCTTCCGGCGCGCCTGGTTCCTGGTGGAGACGATGAACACCGCCTTCCGCGAGCCGGTGATCCGCACCAGCGTCGGCGGCCGCGAGGGCGGCGGCGCCGGCCTGACCCCGCTGGGGCAGGAGGTGGTCGCCCGCTACCGCCGCATGCAGGAGGAGGCCCGCAAGGCCGCCGAACCGCACCTGCGCTGGCTGGACGAGATGCTGAAGGACGAGCAGCCCGGAGACGAGAACGGGTCCGAGACGCCGCCGGCCGGCTGACCGCTTGATTTGCCAGCCAAGTCATCGGCTTGGCCGCTTCAAGTTATCGCCAAGGCTCCGCCAAGCACTGCGGTGCGCTTTTTCTTCCATGCGCGCGGTGCAGCCCTGGGCACCGGGAAGCCCGGTGGTGCGGCGGGGCGCTGCGCCGTACATATGGCTCCGTTGCAGCTTGGTCCCAGCGTGACCGATCGGCAACAGACGTTTTCCCGGCATGCCATCCGCCACACCACCCGAACGGGCCGCCTCCGCGGCACCGCAAGGGGTCCCTTGCGCCCTTCAGCCCCCTCCCGAGCCACCCGCGCCATGCTGTCCCTCCCGCTGACCATCACCGCCGCCGATGCCTTCGGTGCGGCCGCCTTCGCCGGTTCGTGCCTGTGGCCGCTGATGAAGAAGCGCCCCGCCCTGCTGGCCGGGCAGGCGGCGACCAACCTGATGTTCATCATCCACTATGTGCTGCTGGGTGCCCACACCGCGGCGGCGCTGTGCCTGCTGGTGGTGACGCAGGCCCTGGTGGCGATGCCGGAGGGGCGCAACCGCTGGCAGACAGCGACCTTCGCCGCCACTGTGCCGGCCATCGCGACGATCGCCGTCTTCACCTGGTCGGGCCTGCCCTCGGCGCTGTCCAGCCTGGGCATCACCTTCTCCACGCTGGCGCGCTGGCAGTCGGATGCGGTGCGCATGCGCCTGCTGCTGCTGGTGGCCGGTGCCTTCTGGATCAGCCACAACGCGCTGGTGATGTCGCCTTTCGCCATGGCCTCGGACGCCTTCAGCGCCGCCGCCAACCTGCTGCGCCTGCGCGGCGAGCGCCGCAAGGCCGCTCCGGCGGAAGCCGCCACGGCGAACGCCAATGCGACGCAGAAGGGTCTTGCCGTCGCCTGACGACACCGGCTCAAAGCCGCCTCGCATGACCGGGCTAACGCCTCCGGATGGGTCCTGCCTGTCCGGGGGCGATCGAATTGGGCACTGGCGCACCGGCACGCTCCCGCCTAAAAGGAGCCAGATGCGCCTTACGGCGCAGTGCAACAAGCGCCTTACGGCGCACCGCAACGGCAGCGACGAAGGACGGCCCATTCATGCTGAAGCGTCTTTACGACTGGACCATGGCCAAGGCCGCGTCGAAGGATTCGACCAAGTGGCTGGCCGGGGTGTCCTTCGCCGAAAGCTCCTTCTTCCCGCTGCCGCCGGACCTGCTGCTGGTGCCGATGGTCATCGCCAACCGCAAGGCGGCCTGGAAGCTGGCGACGATCTGCACGCTGGCGTCGGTGGTCGGCGGCATCGCCGGCTACATGATCGGCTATTTCCTGTACGAGACCATCGGCCGCTGGGTGATCGAATTCTACCACCTGACCGACAAGTTCGAGCAGCTGCGCCAGACCTTCGTCGATTACGGCGCGGAGATCCTGATCATCAAGGGCATGACGCCCATCCCCTACAAGCTGCTGACCATCACCGCCGGCGTGGCGCACCTGCCGCTGTGGGTGTTCATCGGCGCCTCGATCATCTCGCGGTCGATGCGCTTCTATCTGGTCGCGGCGCTGCTGTATTTCTTCGGCCCGCCGATCCGCGCCTTCATCGAAAAGCGGCTGACGCTCGTCACCAGCGTGTTCGCGGTGGCGCTGATCGGCGGCTTCCTGGTGGTGAAGCTGCTGTAACCCGCCGCCCTATTTCAGACAGACAGGACCTCCATGCCTCCGCGCGGGCGCCCGCCCCATCCCAGCCGCTCCCGCCCCCACCACCCCAGGCCCGCCGCCCCGACAGCTCCGTCCACCCCGGAGCCCACGGAATCGCGCAAGCTGTTCCGCGTCGCCGGGCTGGCTGCCGTCTCTGCCCTCTTCGCCCATGAACCGGAGCGGGTGGAGCGCCTGTTCTTCGACGAGCGGCTGAAACCGGCGGTCGGGGCCTTCTGCAAGGCGATGGCGGCCGCCCGCAGGCCCTACCGCATGGTGGAGGGAGAGGAGCTGGCGAAGGTCGCCGGCACCGTCCTGCATGGCGGAGTGGTGGCACTGATGGCGCCGCGCAGCGTGCCGCTGTTCGATCCGGAGGTCGCGCGCCGCGCGGGCGAGCCGCTGCTGATCCTGGACGGCGTCGGCAACCCGCACAATCTGGGCGCCATCCTGCGGACCGCTGCCTTCTTCGGACTGCCGCGCGTGCTGGTCTCCGACCATCCCGGCCAGGCCTTGCCGTCGGAGGCCGCCTACCGCGTGGCGGAGGGCGGGTTCGAGTGGGTGACGCTGGAGCGCGCCCCAGCATTGCCCGCGCTGCTGAAGCGGCTGCGCACCAGCCACCGGGTCTTCGGCACGGCACTGGACCAGACGCGCCCGACGGTGGATGCCGGCGCGCTGACCGGCTGGCGCGGCAAGCAGAACACAAAACCGCCCGCCGTCATCCTGGGCAACGAGGAGGATGGCATCCCGCCGGCCACGCTCGCGGCCTGCGAGGCGGTGCTGACCATCCCCGGCAGCGGGCGCGTCCAGTCGCTGAACGTCGCCGCCACCGCCGCCATCCTCATCCACGCACTGGCGACGGGCTGAACGCGCTCCAGCGCTACCCGAGCATCAGGATCAACAAGAGCGCGACCACGGCGACCGACGCCAGCGGCAGCAGTTCCACCCCGTTGCGCGTCCAGGTCGGCGCGGCGCCATGGTGATGGCCCGCATGTCCGGTCCCGATGTCGTCGGCCCAGCCATGGCGCGACGGCACGGCACCGGGGGCCGAGACCGCCGGCGCCGCCGGGCTCGCCATGTCGACCACGCCGTCGCCGCGGCGGTAATCGCCGGTCTGCCGGGCCAGCGCCGGGTTGGGACGGCCCTGCATCAGGCGCGAATCGTCCAGTTCGACCTCGACACCGGCCGCCTCGACCCGCTCGATCACCGCGGCGGTTTCCTCCGGCGTCATAGTGTCCACGGGCAGGATGCCGCCCAGCGCCTCGGCGCTCAGGCGGTTGCCGTTGCGGCGGCCATGGTCGATCAGCGATTCGACCAGGCGGTCGTCGGTGGTGCTCGCCATAGTGACTCTCCTTTCTCAAGTTCCCCCTGGGTCACAGGGTCAAACACACGGAGCCGCCCGAAGGTCCCGGCATGGACAGCCAGCCCTGCGCCATCTTGCCGCGGCCGGGCCGCGACCCGACATAAGGGGTCCCTCCAACGGATCGCTACTGATGGGAGACCCGACCATGCTGGGGCATTTCATGCGCAAGCCGCCGACGCTGCCGACGCCGGAGGAGGCGCTGCCCGGCCGCAGCCAAGCCGTTCCGGTGCCCGACCAGCATCACGTCAACGGCCACCGCCTCGCCCCGCCCTACCCGCCCGGATTGGAGGTCATCGACCTCGGGCTCGGCTGCTTCTGGGGGGCGGAGCGCAAGTTCTGGCAGGTTCCCGGCGTCTGGGTGACCGCCGTCGGCTACCAGGGCGGCCACACCCCGAACCCGACCTATGAAGAGGTCTGTTCCGGCCGCACCGGCCACACCGAGGCGGTGCGCGTCGTCTACGACCCGGCCATGGTGAAGGCCGAGGATCTGCTGCGCGTCTTCTGGGAATCGCACGACCCGACCCAGGGCATGCGCCAGGGCAACGACGTCGGCACCCAGTACCGCTCCGCCGTCTACACCCACAGCCCCGCCCAGAAGGCGGCGGCGGAGGCGACGCTGGCGGCCTACCAGGATCGGCTGGCCCAGGCCGGATACGGCCCGATCACCACCGAGATCCGCGAGGCCCCGCCCTTCTACTTCGCGGAAGCCTACCACCAGCAGTATCTTGCCAAGAATCCCAACGGCTACTGCGGCCTTGGCGGCACCGGCGTCTCCTGCGCGGCGTGATGGGCGCGGCGTGATGGGCGCTGCGGGATGAAGCAGCGGTAAAAGCGGGATTGCGGCACACCCGCCGGGCTTGGCCCTTGCGGTTGCGCCGCACCGGCCCTTGCGGGTATGGTTCCGGCGGCTCTTGAAAGCTCCGGCGGCGTTACCCCCGCGGGAGCGCCGCCCGTCCAGCTGCGATTGTCATGACCAAGGAAAGAACCGAGCTGGCGACGCCGTCCCTCAGCGGCCTGCTCGAATTCTGGCTCACCAAATCCGTCGCCGGCCGGCCGCCGGTCCCCAGCAGCATCTCCCCGGCCGACCTGCGGCCGTGGAAGGACAACATCGTCGTGTTCGAGGTGATCGGGGAGGAAGCCGGCACCTTCGTCTATTCCTATTACGGCAAGGCGCTGGTCGCGGCCTTCGGTCAGTCGCGCCTGGGCGCAACGCTGGACGATCTGCCGCCGGAACAGCGCGCCGTGCTGCAGCCGGAATACGAGACGGTGCGCCGCGAACGGCTGCCCGTCGCCCGTGTCCACACCGCCGTCTTCGGCGGCCGCAGCCGCAGCTTCGAACGGCTGGTCCTGCCGATGTCCAGCGACGGGGTCGGCATCGACAAGCTGCTGGTCGCCGCCTACGAGATGACGCCGCGCGAGCTGGCTGCCCGCCCCCAGGTATACTCCCCTGGGCATGCCTCGGGGCCGGGCGGCTCCTCCTCCGGTCCAGTCCCCCTCACCGTTCAGAAGCCGGGAGCCTCGGCATGACCCCGCGTATGCCGCATCTCGCCGCCCCGCCCACCCAGGCGGGCGTGGTGACCGCCGACGAATTCAATCTGTGGTGCGCGCTGAACGGCCGCCCCTTCAACCTCGTCCCCAACCCGCGCCCCGATGGCCGCGTGATGTGGGATGTGGAGGTTCTGCCCGGCACCCCGCGCGCCGGCACCGTCTATTCCACCAACCTGTCGGACGAGGCGCTGGCGGTGGTCGCCGGCTTCGCCTTCCTGTCGGGCGTCGAATGGGCCTATGAGGCCCGCGACCCGGCCGAGGCGGAGCCCCCTGCCGCCACCCCGTGCGAAGCTGCGCCGGCACCGGAAGCGGCAAGCCCCTGCGCGCCCGCCCCGGACGCGCCGCAAGCTGCCCCCGCTGCCGCACCTGCCGCTCCGGCGGAGCCGGTGGACTATCCCGCCGTCTATTCGCTGCCCGCCGTCGCGCTGCTGCAGAACCCGCCGCCGCGCCCGGTCCAGCAGCATGACGAATCGGTGCTGGCCCGCAATGCGCGGATGCTGGAAACCGTCCTGAAGAACTTCCGCGTCCGCGGCGAGATCATGGACGTTCGCCCCGGCCCGGTCGTCACCCTCTACGAGTTCGAGCCGGCGCCCGGCACCAAGTCGGCGACCGTCATCAACCTGACCGACGACATCGCCCGCTCCATGAGCGTGGTGACCGCCCGCATCGCCATCGTCCCCGGCCGCAGCGTCATCGGCGTCGAGCTGCCGAACCCGGTGCGCGAGATGGTCTATCTGCGCGAGAGCTTCGACCACGACGCCTTCCGCAACACCACGGCGCAGCTCGCCATCGCGCTCGGCAAGGATATCAGCGGCGAACCGGTGGTGGCCGACCTCGCCCGCATGCCGCACCTGCTGGTCGCCGGCACCACCGGCTCGGGCAAGTCGGTGGCGATCAACACGATGATCCTGTCGCTGCTCTATCGGCTGCCGCCGGAGCGCTGCCGCTTCATCATGGTCGATCCCAAGATGCTGGAGCTGTCGGTCTATGACGGCATCCCGCATCTGCTGACCCCCGTCGTCACCGATCCGAAAAAGGCGGTGGTGGCACTGCGCTGGGCCGTGCGCGAGATGGAAAGCCGCTACGAGGCGATGTCCAAGCTCGGCGTGCGCAACATCGAGGGCTACAACGCCCGCATGGCGGAGATGATCGCCAATGGCGAGAAGATGCCCCGTCGGACCCCGGCGCCGGGCGAGCCGGAGAACGTCTTCGACCTGACGCCGTCGGAGCCGACGCCGCTGCCTTACATCGTGGTCATCGTCGACGAGATGGCCGACCTGATGCTGGTCGCCGGCAAGGAGATTGAAGCGGCGATCCAGCGTCTGGCCCAGATGGCGCGCGCCGCCGGCATCCACCTGATCATGGCGACGCAGCGCCCGTCGGTCGACGTCATCACCGGCACCATCAAGGCCAACTTCCCGACCCGCATCAGCTTCCAGGTCACCAGCAAGATCGACAGCCGCACCATCCTGGGCGAAGCCGGGGCGGAGCAGCTGCTGGGCCAGGGCGACATGCTGTACATGCAGGGCGGCGGCCGCATCACCCGTGTCCACGGCCCCTTCGTCTCCGATTCGGAGGTCGAGGAGATCGTCCAGTACGTCAAGGCGCAGGGCGCCCCCAACTACGTCACCGCCATCACCGAGGAGGAGGAGGAAGCCGCCGCGGTGGAGGACGAGGACGGCGGTTCGGCTGCCACCGGCGACGACCTGTACATGCAGGCCGTCAACCTCGTGGTGCGCGAGGGCAAGGTGTCGGTCAGCTTCATCCAGCGTCAGCTGCAGATCGGCTACAACCGCGCCGCCCGTCTGGTGGAGCGGATGGAGACCGAGCGCGTCGTCGGCCCGGCCAACCACCAGGGCAAGCGCGAGGTCCTGCTGTCCCACGCCGGCCTGTCGGCGAAGCGCGCAGGCGTGTGATTGATCCTCCCTCTCCCGCCTCTCGCACAAACTTCGTTTGTGCTGACGGCGTCAGGCGGATCGGAGATCCGCTGAGAGCCCCGGGAGAGGGAAGGGGCCCATGCGGAGCATGGGAAGGGTGAGGGGTGAGGCACGAAGCCATGCGCTTCGGGATTCTTGCCCTATCCCTCACCCTCCCCACGCCTTCGGCGCGGGTCCCCTCCCTCTCCCGGGACGGGAGAGGGCACATACTCAATGCCAAAGGCTCCCCATGGACCCCAAACCGCATTTCGAGACGCTCGCCCGCTACAACCGCTGGGCCAATCGCCGCCTTTACGAAGTCGCGTCGCAACTGTCCGACGCGCAGTTCCGCGAGGACCGCGACGCCTTCTTCCGGTCGGTGCGCGGCACGCTGAACCACATCCTGGTCGCCGACCGGGTTTGGCTGGAGCGGATCGAGGGCGCCGGGCCGAAGCCCTCGGCGTTGGACGAGATCCTGTTCGACGACTTTGCCGGCCTCCGTGCCGCCCGCGAGGCGGAGGACGAGCGCATCCTGCGCGTGCTGGCCGCGACCCCGGCGGAGAGGTTCGAGTCGGTCCTCTCCTACCGCAGCATGGCGGGCACGGCCCACGAGCTTCCCTTCGCCCAGGTGCTGACCCACGTGTTCAACCACCAGACCCATCATCGCGGGCAGGCCCACGGCCTGCTGAGCCAGTTCGGGCTGGAAACCCCGTCCATCGACTTCGTTTATTTCCTGCTGGAGTCGAAATGAGCCGCCCCCTCACCGACCCCGCCGCGCTGGAAGCCCTCTATGGCGAACCGGTTCCCGCCTCCATCGCCAAGGAGGTGCCGTCGCTGACCCCCGGCTACCGCGCGCTGATCGAGGCGTCGCCCTTCTTCGTTCTCGCCACCAGCGGGCCGGGCGGGCTGGACGCCTCGCCGCGCGGCGACGAACCGGGCTTCGTCCGGGTGGCGGACGACCGCACCCTGCTGATCCCCGACCGCCGCGGCAACAACCGCATCGACAGCCTGCGCAACATCCTGGCCGATCCTCGCGTCGGGCTGCTGTTCCTGGTGCCGGGGCTGAACGAGACCCTGCGCGTCAACGGCCGCGCGGTGATCGATACCGACCAGGATCTGTGCGAAAGCTTCGCCGTCGACGGCAAGGCGCCGAAATCGGTGCTGGTGGTGACCATCGAGACGGTGTTCTTCCAGTGCTCCCGCGCCCTGCTGCGTTCCCACCTGTGGGACCCTGCGGCGCAGGTGCCGCGCGCCAGCCTGCCGTCGGTGGGGTCGCTGCTGGCCGAGGCCAGCGCCGGCCGCGAGGGCGGCGACGCCTATGACCGCTCTCTGACGGAGCGGATCCCGAAGACGCTCTACTAGGCTCCCGCCTTCACTGGGCCGCGAGACGGCCGACGGCCGATGGCTGCCCGCCGTCATCCGGCAACCGGATGGTGAAGACGGAGCCTTCCTCGCGCGTGCTCTCCACCGTCAGGGTGCCGCCATGGGCGGCAACGATCTTCTTCGTCATATAGAGCCCCAGCCCGGTGCCCTTCGTCCCGCGCGAGGAGGAGGCGCGGAAATAGATGGAGCCGATCCGCTCCACCTCCTCAGGCGCCATGCCGCGCCCGCGGTCGGCGACGCGGATGACGATTTCCCCTCCATCCCCGGCCGCATCATAGCCGGCCGTCACCCGCACCGGCGCCTCCGGGGGCGAATAGCGCAGGGCGTTCTGCACGAGGTTGCCGATCGCCACCCCCAGGAACGGCGCGTCGACCAGCAGCGGGTGGTCCGGCGTCTCCACCGCCACCTCCAGCCGGTCCTCCGCCTCCGTCCCCATCAGGCCGCCCAACGCCTCCTCCATCAGCTGGCCCAGCGCCACCGGTTCCGGCTTCAGCGCCAGCGCCCCCTGGTCCAGCGCGTCGGAGGACAGGAACAGCTCCACCAGTTCGACCATCTTGCGGGTGGTGTTGCGGATGCGCTCCAGCCGGGTCAGCGCCGCCGGCGCCGTGACCGCCCCCGACAGCTCGATCATCTGCGCCGCGCTGTCGATGGAGGCGAGCGGGGTGCGGAACTCGTGCGACAGCATTGCGATGAAGGTGCGCTGCTCCTCCGCCCGCTTGGTGGCGAAGGCCGACTCCTCGCGGGCGCGCAGCCGTTCGGACTGCAGGCGGCCGATGCGCAGGGCCAGACCGACGCCCAGCACCAGAACCGCCAGCATGGACGAGATCTGATAAGGATCGGCGACGGCGAAATCGGCCGGCAGCACGCCGCGCAGCGACATCTGCGTCAGCAGCAGGCCGGCGAGCGAGACCAGCGTGCTGGCCAGATAGAAGCGCGGGCTGGGGTCGGCGGGATTCAGCCAGGCCATGCGCGCAGTCAGCACCAGCGCGATCACCACCACGATCAGCGCCGACAGCGTCACCACCGGATTGGTCAGGGCATAGAGCGGCGACACCGTCGTCGGCAGCATCAGCACGGACAGCAGCGCCAGCCCCTGGTAACAGCGGCGCAGCCACGGCGCCCCGCTCCGCAGGTCGAGGATATAGACCCACATGATCAGCGCCGCGGCGAAGCCCAGGAAGCCGCTGCTGCCCACCATCATGTTGATGGCCCAGCCCGGCATGTCCGGCAGCAGGGCGGCGGCGATGCCGTTGGCGAACAGGTAGTAGCAGAAGACGGTGGCGACATAGCCGGTGTAGGCCAGCAGCGCTCCGTCGCGCAGAAGCAGCCCCAGCGCGACGTATCCCAGCGTCAGGATTCCCAGCACGCCGAGGAACAGGCCCTGGAACAGCAGGTCGGGCGTCTGGTGGCCGACATAGGCCGCCGGCGTCCACATCCGGGCGGACAGGCGGATGGCGCTGATCGAATCGACGCGCAGATAGAGCGAGACCGGTTGCCCTTCCGGCAGGGTCAGCGGCAGGGCGTGCAGCCGCGTCTTCATCGGCCGCTGGCTGAAGGGCACGAAATCCCCGAGCCGGACCAGCCGGTAGGCGTCCGGACTTTGCGGCCGGCCGTCCGCCCCCATCGATTTGGGGTCCATCGATTTCGGCCCCATCAGTTTCGGAACGAACAGGTCGAGATGGTCGATGTAGGCCTCGCCCATCTCCAGGATCCAGTCGGCCGGGGCGCCGGGCGCGCGCAGCAGGTCGAAACGGTACCAATGGATGTCGCGGGTCTGGCCGGCCCCGCGGAAATCGCTGCGCGGCTCCATGCCTCCTGCGGCATCGGCCTTCAGGATGTCGGCGAAGTCCAGCTTGCGCTCTGGATCGACCAGCCGGGTGAAATGGCCGGCCAGCGTGGCGCCGGCGGTGGACGACTCCAGCCGCAGCGGCTCCACCGGCGCGGACGCGGACGCAATGCTCAATGCGCAAAGCCAAAGCAGGGCCGCGCCAAGCAGGACTCGCAAAAGATCGGGAAGATGGCCGGGCAGAAAGCTGGAGGGCCGGCGCTCCGCCGGGGTGCGAATGCGGATGGCCGGCAGGCTGCCGTGCCGGCTTTGCATCCACCGGCCGCTCGCGCCGCCGTTCTTCGCATCCTTGGTCATCGTACGGCTTCGATAAAGCTAAAGTTTTAGGAAAAGATTAAGCACATATGCATTCCGTCACCATCTTTCCCCAACCATGTCAGATGCGCGAGGGCGACAGCTTGAACTCCACCAAAGCGTCTGTCGAGGCGAGTGCGGCGACCAGCGTCATCGGGTCGAGGTCGCCCTTGCCCTGCAGAACCAGCTGGCATTCGAACTGGCCGCTGCCGTTGGCGAGGTGGAAGGCCCAGTCGACCACCTCGAAGCCATGGCGGGCCACCTGCGCCCGCAGTTCGTCCGGTGGCGGCGCCTTGTCGCGGGGAAAGACCAGCGTCAGATGGACCACCGAGCGGTGCGGCAGCAGCCGCTCGATCGGGCGCAGCAGGCTCATCACTAGGATGGTCAGCAGCGCGGCGGCGATGGCGACGGCATAGAAGCCCAACCCGATGATGATGCCGATCGCGGAGGTCGCCCAGATCGACGCGGCGGTGGACAGGCCGCGGATCGACAGCCCCTCGCGCATGATCACGCCGGCGCCGAGAAAGCCGATGCCGGTCACGATCCCCTGGATCACCCGCGTCGGGTCGCCAGCCCCGGCGGCGCTCTGGACTCCCATGCCGCCATACCACATGGCGGGATAGGCGTTGACCACCGTCAGCGCGGCCGACGCCAAGCAGACCAGCCCATAGGTCCGCATCCCCGCCGCCCGCCCGTGATAGCTGCGCTCGTAGCCCAGCAGCAGCCCGACCGCCAACGCTCCCAACAGATGCAGAAGAATCAGCCCGTTGGTCACCAGCTCGGCCGGCGACCAGTAGGAGCGCAGCAAATCCATGGCCATCCCATCTCGAACCGAAGCCCCGGGCCTTTCCCGCAAGACCCGGCTCCAGTCTAGCGCGGTCCGGGCCGGAACACCTGCACGGCGCGACGGAAGGGTCCGCCGCGCCATTCCGTCACAGGCGTGAATAGCCCCGCTTGACCTGGGTCAATTCCAGACCGCCCCAAAGTATCGATACTAAGGGCCGAAAACCGGTACCTAAGGACCATGCCTTGGTATCGGTCGATCCGTTCCCGCACCGACCGAGAGTGCAGCCATGAGGCCCACCAGTTCCCCCGTCCTGTCCCATCCGTCCGATCGGATCGCGACCGAGTCCGATCCGGCTCCGACCCGCCGGGCCGAGGGACTGATGTTCCTGTGGCTGGCCTTCCTGGTCTGGCCGCTGATCGCCATCGGCTCCGTGTCGGCCTACGGCTTCTCGATCTGGATGTACCAGCTCCTCACCCACTGAGTCTTCCGACATGCCCCGCGCCCCCGAAGTCCACATCTCCAGCCTCGTCATCCAGCACAGCCCCGATTGCACCGAGGCGGTGCGCGAGGCGGCGAACGCCGTCGCCGGGTTGGAGTGGTGCGCATCGGAGAACGGCAAGGCCGTCGTGACGCTGGTCACCGCCAGCGCCGCCGAGGTGGTGGACCGCATCGCCCTGCTGAACGCCGTCCCCGGCGTGCACACCACGACCATGGTCTACCACCACTACGAACCCGCGGACGCGATCGACGCAGCCTGACGCCCCTACCGTCCAGGCGCGCCGCATCCGCCCTGTCCCGACCGAATTTCCTCCGAAACTGGAGTCTCCCTGCCATGTTCCTGTCCCGCCGCGATTACCTGAAGGCGCAAGCCGCCGCTGCCGCCGCCGCGGCGGCCGGAATCTCGTTGCCCGCATCGGCCGCCAACATCCTCACCGGCGAAGGCGCCAAGCTGAACTGGTCCAAGGCCCCCTGCCGGTTCTGCGGAACCGGCTGCGGCGTGATGGTCGGCGTCAAGGACGGCCGCGTGGTCGCCACCCATGGTGACGTGAAGGCCGAGGTGAACCGCGGCCTGAACTGCGTGAAGGGCTATTTCCTGTCCAAGATCATGTATGGCGAGGACCGGCTGAACCAGCCGCTGCTGCGCATGAAGGACGGCAAGTACGACAAGGAGGGCGAGTTCCAGCCGGTCAGCTGGGACGCCGCCTTCGACATCATGGCGCAGAAGTGGAAGGAGACCCTGAAGAAGAAGGGTCCGACCGCCGTCGGCATGTTCGGTTCCGGCCAGTGGACCATCTACGAGGGCTATGCCGCCTCCAAGCTGATGAAGGCCGGCCTGCGCTCCAACAACCTGGACCCGAACGCCCGCCACTGCATGGCGTCGGCGGTGGCCGGCTTCATGCGCACCTTCGGCATGGACGAGCCGATGGGCTGCTACGACGACATGGAGCAGGCCGACGCCTTCGTGCTGTGGGGCTCCAACATGGCGGAGATGCACCCCATCCTGTGGACGCGCGTCACCGACCGCCGCCTCAGCCATCCCGACTGCAAGGTCGCCGTGCTGTCGACCTTCGAGCACCGCAGCTTCGACCTCGCCGACATCGGCCTCGTCTTCACCCCCGGTTCCGACCTGGCGATCCTGAACTACATCGCCAACCACATCATCAAGACCGGCCGGGTGAACAAGGAGTTCATCGAGAAGCACTGCAACTTCAAGCGCGGCCGCGACGACATCGGCTACGGCCTGCGTCCCGAGCATGCGCTGGAGCAGAAGGCGAAGAACGCCGCCAAGGCCAACGACTCCGACCCGATCAGCTTCGACGAGTTCGCCAAGTTCGTCGAGCCCTACACGCTGGACAAGGCGCATGAGCTGTCGGGCGTGCCGAAGAACCGGCTGGAGGCGCTGGCCGAGCTGTATGCCGACCCGAAGGTGAAGGTCGTGTCCTTCTGGACCATGGGCTTCAACCAGCATGTCCGGGGCGTCTGGGCCAACAACCTCGTCTACAACATCCACCTGCTGACCGGCAAAATCTCCCAGCCCGGCAACGGTCCCTTCTCGCTGACCGGCCAGCCGTCCGCCTGCGGTACCGCGCGCGAGGTCGGCACCTTCGCCCACCGGCTGCCCGCCGACATGGTGGTGACCAACCCCGAGCACCGCAAACACGCCGAGGAGATCTGGAAGCTGCCGGAGGGGACCATCCCCGACAAGATCGGCTACCACGCCGTTCTGCAGGACCGCATGCTCAAGGACGGCAAGCTCAACGCCTACTGGGTCATGTGCAACAACAACATGCAGACGGCCCCGAACACGGCGAAGGAGACCTTCCCCGGCTACCGCAACCCGGAGAACTTCGTCGTCGTTTCCGATCCCTACCCCACCGTGACCGCGCTGGCCGCCGACCTGATCCTGCCCACCGCCATGTGGGTGGAGAAGGAGGGCGGCTACGGCAACGCCGAACGCCGCACCCAGCTGTGGCGCCAGCTGGTCGACGCGCCGGACGGTGCCAAGTCCGACCTGTGGCAGATCATGGAGTTCTCCAAGCGCTTCCGCATCGAGGAGGTGTGGCCGGAAGAACTCCTGAACAAGAAGCCGGAATACCGCGGCAAGAGCCTCTACGACGTGCTGTTCCGCAACGGCCAGGTCGACCGCTTCCCGCTGTCCGACCTCGACCCGAACTACGGGAACCACGAGGCCAAGGATGCCGGCTTCTACGTCCAGAAGGGCCTGTTCGAGGAATATGCCGCCTTCGGCCGCGGCCACGGCCATGATCTGGCGCCCTTCGACCTCTACCACCAGGAGCGCGGCCTGCGCTGGCCGGTGGTGGACGGCAAGGAGACCAAGTGGCGCTACCGCGAGGGCTCCGATCCCTACGTGAAGGCCGGCGAGGGCATGCGCTTCTACGGCAACAAGGACGGCAAGGCCAACGTCTTCGCCCTGCCCTACGAGCCGCCAGCCGAAGCGCCCGACGCCGACTACCCGTTCTGGCTGTCGACCGGCCGCGTGATCGAGCACTGGCACAGTGGATCGATGACCCTGCGCGTGCCGGAGCTGCGCAAGGCCTTCCCCAACGCCGTGGTGTTCATGCACCCCGACGACGCCAAGGACCTGAACGTCCGGCGCGGGCAGGAGGTGCGCATCACGTCGCGGCGCGGCGAGGTTCGGGTGCGGGTCGAGACGCGCGGACGCAACAAGCCGCCGCGCGGCCTGGTCTTCGTCCCCTTCTTCGACCACACGGTCCTCATCAACAAGGTGACGCTCGACGCCACCGATCCCATCAGCAAACAGACCGACTTCAAGAAATGCGCGGTCAAGATCACGCCCGTCGTGAACGCCTGAGGAGTGTCGGCATCATGAAGACCCGTTTCCTGATCGCCGCGCTGGCCTTTCTGGCCGGCGTCCCGGCCCTGACCATCGGCGTCACCTCCGGCCCCACCGCCGGCATCGCTATCGCTGCCGACAAGCCTGTTGTGGCCGCCGCCAACGCCACCGGCACCGTGGGGGGGATCAAGGTCCCCTCCGCCAACCATCCGATCACGCTGGATGTCCCGGTCGAGGCGACCCACCGCGAGATCACCGACGACCAGAAGCGCGTGCGCAACTACGCCGACCAGCCGCCGCTGATCCCGCATGCCATCCGCGATTACCAGATCGACCTGAACATCAACAAGTGCCTGACCTGCCACGACCGCCGCAACACGGCCGGCTCGCAGGCGCCGATGCTGTCGGTCACCCATTTCCAGGACCGTGACGGCCAGACGCTGGGCACGGTGGCGGCGCGCCGCTACTTCTGCACCCAGTGCCACGTCCAGCAGACGGACGCGCAGCCGATCGTTCCCAACAGCTTCCGCGACTTCGACGCGGTCCTGGGCCATGCCCAAGGCGGCCAGAAATGACGATCCGATCCGCCCTTACGTGCCTGTGGCGGCTGTTCGCCCGCCCCAGCGTCCACTTCAGCCTGGGCTTCTTGACGCTGGGCGGCTTCATCGCCGGCGTCCTCTTCTGGGGCGGCTTCAACACCGCCCTGGAGGCGACCAACAAGGAGGCCTTCTGCATCAGCTGCCACGAGATGCGGGACAATCCCTATGAGGAGCTGAAGCAGACCATCCACTTCACCAACCGGTCGGGCGTGCGCGCCAGTTGCCCCGACTGCCACGTCCCGCACGAATGGACCGACAAGATCGCCCGCAAGATGCAGGCGTCGAAGGAGGTCTGGGGCAAGATCTTCGGCACCATCGACACCCGCGAGAAGTTCCTGGACAAGCGCCGCGAGCTGGCCGAGCACGAATGGGCGCGGCTGAAGTCCAACAACTCGCTGGAATGCCGCAACTGCCACAGCGCGGACTCCATGGACATCACCAAGCAGAACCCGCGCGCCGCGAACATGCACGAGACCTACCTGTTCACCGGCCAGAACACCTGCATCGACTGCCACAAGGGCATCGCCCACCGCCTGCCGGACATGCATGGGGTGGAGCCGGGCTGGACCATGAAGACCAGCCAGAAGTGAGCGCCTAGTTGCTGCAACAGCCCCGTCTCCGGAAGGAGCGGGGCTGTTTGCGTTTCACGGGAAACGTGGTGGCTTCGAATGCCCCCTCCCCAACCCTCCCCCACCTTCGGTGGGAGAGGGGGTCAGTCGCAGAGCGGCGGAGTTCCCTCTCCCGCGGAACGCGGGGGAGGGTTAGGGAGGGGGCAATATCTTGAGGGGGCCTCCACCTCACCCCAGCATCGCCACCGTCCACATCGCCAGCAGCGTCACCAGCACAGCCTCGCCCAGTCCGATCAGCCCGCGCAAAGCCAGCGCCACCCACCAACTCGCCCAATCGCGGCGGTGGCGGACCTCCTTCAGCAGGCGTTCCTGGATGCCGGCGACGGTGCGGCGGGCCGACAGGCTGGCGATGCCGCCGACCAGCGCCACCACCCCCGTTCCCAGCACGAAGTACAGCGCGCCCTTCCAGCCGGCGAAATGGTCGGGGTCGTTCAGGTAATGCCCGGCGCCGACGACGATCCACACCGCCGCCGGCCAGACGCCGACGATCTCCGGCCCGGGTCCTTCCCCCTTCGGCTCCTCTTTCCGAACGTCGCTCATTGCCGCCTCCCTCAGCCGCCCGGCACATGACGGTAGGCCAGCACGCGCGTCGCCGGGCCGCCCTCCACGTCGGCCAGCGGCAGCAGCAGTTCGACAAACTTCGCCCCCGGCAGCATCGGGTCGTCGCGCACCAGCAGGCAGCGCGGCTCGCCGCTCTCCAGGCACGCACGCAGGTCGGACAGCCAGCGCCGCGCCGCCTGCTCCGGGTGGCATTCGGTCACCCGACGCGTCGTCGGCCGCCCGTCCAGCCGGCGCTGCAGCGCGCGGCCGCAGGATTTGTAGACGAAATCGCTGCCGTCGGCGGTCGGCTCCATCAGGGCGATGCGCGGCACGCTCTCGCGCACCTGCGCGGTGTCGATCTCGGCGGCCAGCGGCATGCGGCGCTTGCGCTTCAGCCGGAGCCAATGGGTGTAGAGCACGCGGACCTGCGGCGACTGCTCCACGTCGATCGGGTCGGCCCGGCAGGGAGGCGGCGGCACGTCGAGCACCGGAGTCGCGACCGGCGCGTCGGCGAAGGCGGCGGCGGCCGGCACCGGCCGGGACACCGGCGGCATCGGCCGCGACGCCGCGGCGGTGACGGGCGCATGCGCCTGCCCGGCGGCCGTATGTCCGATCCGTCCGCCATGCTTCTTCAGCATCGGCAGCGGCGCCCAGGCGCTGCAGGTGTGATAGCCCTTGGTGATGCGGCGGTAGTCCTGGCTGCTGGCGGTGCGGCATTCGCCCTCCACCCCGTGGCGGGCCACATACACCAGCGTGTTGTCCTCCGACAGCGCGCGCTCCCCGCCCCACGAGACGCAGGCGGCGCAGGCGCGGCTGTCCTTGGCGAATGCGTGGCTCATGGGGGCGTATCTCCAAAGGGGACCCGAAAAAGGGAGAATGGGAATTGATGCCTCCCTTTCCCCGGCGGTTCAAGGCCCGCATGGCCCCACGGTGCCGCGCCCGAGATTCAGTCATGCGAGGGTGACATCCATGCCACCCCTTCCCCCCCGGCCCGGAACCCCCTATAAGGGGGCCTTGCACGACATGCCCATCCCCGCTCTCCGTCTCCGGTCCCCCGGCGCCGGGGGGTTTTCGGCTGACCACACTTCAGAGAAGCGGACCCATGCCCAAACGCACCGACATCAAATCCATCTGCATCATCGGCGCGGGTCCGATCGTCATCGGACAGGCATGCGAGTTCGATTATTCCGGCGTTCAGGCCTGCAAGGCGCTGCGCGAGGAAGGCTACCGGGTCATCCTCGTCAACTCCAACCCGGCCACCATCATGACCGACCCCGGTCTGGCCGACGCCACCTACATCGAGCCGATCACCCCGGCCGTCGTCGCCAAGATCCTGGAGAAGGAGCGTCCCGACGCCCTGCTGCCGACCATGGGCGGCCAGACCGCGCTGAACACGGCGATGGCGCTGTCCGACGACGGCACGCTGGAGCGCCTCGGCGTGGAGATGATCGGCGCCAAGCGCGACGTCATCGCCAAGGCCGAGGACCGCATCCTCTTCCGCGACGCCATGGACAAGCTGGGCCTCGAATCGCCGAAGTCGCGCATGGTCCGCACGCTGGACGAGGCGATGGAGGCGCTGGAGTTCGTCGGGCTGCCGGCGATCATCCGTCCCAGCTTCACCCTGGCCGGCACCGGCGGCGGCATCGCCTACAACCGGGCGGAGTTCGAGGACATCGTGCGCGGCGGCCTGCGCGCCAGCCCGGTCGGCGAGGTGCTGATCGAGGAATCGGTGCTGGGCTGGAAGGAATACGAGATGGAGGTCGTGCGCGACGGCGCCGACAACTGCATCATCGTCTGCTCCATCGAGAACATCGATCCGATGGGCGTCCACACCGGCGACTCGATCACCGTCGCCCCGGCGCTGACGCTGACCGACAAAGAATACCAGATCATGCGCAACGCCTCGATCGCGGTGCTGCGCGAGATCGGTGTGGACACCGGCGGGTCGAACGTCCAGTTCGCGGTCAACCCGGCCAACGGCCGCCTGATCGTGATCGAGATGAACCCGCGCGTGTCGCGCTCCTCGGCGCTGGCCTCCAAGGCCACCGGCTTCCCGATCGCCAAGATCGCCGCCAAGCTGGCCGTCGGCTACCGCCTGGACGAGCTGACCAACGACATCACCGGCACCACGCCCGCGAGCTTCGAGCCGACGATCGACTATGTCGTCACCAAGATGCCGCGCTTCACCTTCGAGAAGTTCAAGGGGTCGGAGCCGCTGCTGACCACCTCGATGAAGTCGGTGGGCGAGGCGATGTCGATCGGCCGCACCTTCCAGGAGTCGGTGCAGAAGGCCCTGCGTTCGATGGAGACCGGCCTGACCGGCTTCAACGAGCTGAAGATCGGCGGGGAGGAGAACCCGGACCGCACCGCCATCCGCGGCGCGCTCGCCACCCCGACGCCCGACCGACTGCTGGTGATCGCCCAGGCCTTCCGCCACGGCTTCACCGTTGACGAGGTCCAGGCCGTCTCCAAGTACGACCCGTGGTTCCTTGAGCAGATCAAGGCGATCACCGACCGCGAGGCGGCGATCCGCGCCGACGGCCTGCCGACCGACAAGGCCGGCTGGCTGAAGCTGAAGCAGATGGGCTTCTCCGACGCCCGTCTGGCCGAGCTGGCCAAGACCACCGAGGCCGCGGTCGCCGCAGCGCGCCGCATGGCCGGCGTCACCCCGGTCTACAAGCGCATCGACACCTGCGCCGCCGAATTCGCCTCCGCCACCCCCTACATGTACTCGACCTACGAGACCGACGGGACCGGCGAGGCGGAGTGCGAGTCCGACCCGACCGAAGCGAAGAAGGTCGTCATCCTCGGCGGCGGTCCGAACCGCATCGGCCAGGGCATCGAGTTCGACTATTGCTGCGTCCATGCCGTCTACGCCCTGCAGGAGGCCGGCATCGAGACCATCATGGTCAACTGCAACCCGGAGACCGTCTCCACCGACTACGACACCGCCGACCGCCTGTATTTCGAGCCGCTGACGGCCGAGGACGTGGTGGAGCTGGTGCGGGTGGAGCAGCGCAAGGGCAATGTGCTGGGCTGCATCGTGCAGTTCGGCGGCCAGACCCCGCTGAAGCTCGCCGCCGCGCTGGAAGCCGCCGGCATCCCGATCCTGGGCACCTCGCCCGACGCCATCGATCTGGCCGAGGATCGCGAGCGCTTCCAGAAGCTGCTGCATGAGCTGAACCTGAAGCAGCCGGCCAACGGCCTCGCCCGCTCGCTGGAAGAGGCGGAGGCGGTGGCCACCCGCATCGGCTTCCCGGTCGTCATCCGTCCGTCCTACGTGCTGGGCGGCCGGGCGATGGAGATCGTCCACGACATGGCCGGGCTCCAGCGCTACATGGGCACCGCCGTGCAGGTGTCGGGCAAGAACCCGGTTCTGATCGACAGCTATCTGCAGGACGCCATCGAGGTCGACGTCGACGTCGTCTGCGACGGCACCGACGTGTACGTCGCCGGCGTGATGGAGCACATCGAGGAGGCCGGCATCCATTCCGGCGACAGCGCCTGCGCCCTGCCGCCCTACACGCTGCCGGCCGACATCATCGCCGAGATCAACCGCCAGTCGGACGCGCTCGCCCATGCGCTGAAGGTGGTCGGGCTGATGAACGTGCAGTTCGCGGTCAAGGACGGCACCGTCTACATCCTGGAGGTCAACCCGCGCGCCAGCCGCACGGTGCCCTTCGTCGCCAAGGCCACCGGCACCGCCATCGCCAAGATCGCCGCCCGCGTCATGGCGGGGGAGAAGCTGGGCGCCTTCACCCTGAACGGCCCGACGCCGCCGCACACCGCGGTCAAGGAAGCGGTCTTCCCCTTCGCCCGCTTCCCCGGCGTCGACATCGTTCTGGGTCCGGAGATGAAGTCGACGGGCGAGGTCATGGGCCTCGACCACAACTTCGCGCTCGCCTTCGCCAAGGCGCAGCTCGGCGCCGGCGTCACCCTGCCGGTCAAGGGCAGCGTCTTCGTCTCGGTCAAGGACCGCGACAAGCCGGCGCTGGCGGTGATCTCCAAGAAGCTGCACGACATGGGTTTCCGCATCCTCGCCACGTCGGGCACCGCCAAGGTGCTGAGCGACGCCGGCGTGCCGGCGGAGACCATCAACAAGGTGGTGGAAGGGCAACCGCACATCGTCGACGCCATGATCAACGGCGACGTGCATCTGGTCATCAACACCACGGAAGGCGCCCAGGCGCTGTCCGACAGCTTCAGCCTGCGTCGCACCGCGCTGACCTACAACATTCCGTATTACACCACCGTGGCGGGCGCACGCGCGGCAGTGGAAGCGATTGCCGCACTCCGGAACGGCAGCCTTGAAGTCGCCCCGTTGCAGTCGTACCTTAGCGGATCGTATTAAGGACGGACGACGGCGCGGCGGACCTCCTCCGCGCCGTCTTCGTCCTTGATGTCGCTTTGGACAGGTCGAACGACTGCAAGCGGTGATGGACCGAACATGGAAAAAGTTCCGATGACAGCGGCGGGCTTCAACCGCCTCCAGGAGGAATTGAAGCACCTTAAGATCACCGAACGCCCGGCGGTCATCAAAGCCATCGCGGAAGCCCGCGAACACGGCGACCTTTCGGAAAACGCCGAGTATCACGCGGCGCGCGAACGTCAGAGCTTCATCGAAGGCCGCGTGCTGGAGCTTGAGGACAAGATCAGCCGTGCCGAGGTCATCGACCCGGCCAAGCTGACGGGCAATACCGTGAAGTTCGGTGCGACCGTGACCCTGGCCGACCAGGACACGGACGAGGAGACGACCTACCAGATCGTCGGCCAGGACGAGAGCGACATCAAGAACCGCCTGCTGTCGATCCAGGCGCCGCTGGCCCGCGCCCTGATCAACAAGTCCGTCGGTGACAGCGTGGAAGTCTCCACCCCCGGCGGCTCCAAGCTGTACGAGATCGTTTCGGTCGAGTTCCGCTGAGGGTGTAACCCTCCCCCCCAAATCCCCTCTCCCCCCCGGGGAGAGGGTCGGGGTGAGGGGGATGCACCGCGTGACGCCACCCGGCGCGCTACGCCTTTGCCTCTGACGTAATCCTCGCTACGCGTCCCCCTCACCCTAACCCTCTCCCCAGGGGGGAGAGGGGACGCTTAGCCCCCACTCACCCCCGCAGCTTATCCCTGAAGAATTCCGTCACCCGCCGGATCGCGTCCGAGCGGGCGTCTTCGTTCGTGCCGACATGGGCCGTTCCATCGGGTGCGGTGGCGAGGTCCTTGCGCTTGCGCACCGGGGCGTCGGGCGCGTCGAAGCCGTGGTAGGCGTCGGGATAGACCACCAGTTCCATCCTGTCCTTCACGCCCTCGCGCCCGGCCAGCTCGACGCAGGCCTCCGGCGGTGTCCAGTCGTCCTTGTCGCCGACCAGCAGCAGCAGCGGACCGTCGGGCTGCCAGTCCTCATTGCTCAGCGGCGCACGGCAACCGGGATAGAAGGCCACGGCGGCACGGAATCCGCCGGCTTCCGATCCCGCCGGCCCGTCTTCCCCGGCGCCATAGGCGGCCAGCACGGTGCCCGCCCCCTGCGACCAGCCGATCAGGCCGATGCGGTCATGGTCCACCTCCGGCCGCCTGCGCAGGAAGGCCAGCGCCCCCCAGGCATCGCGCTTGCGCTCCACCGTGGCGCGGACGGTGCGATCCTTCAACGCGGTGGTGCAGACCTCGTCCACATCGCGCGGGCCGAAGCTGTCGACCATCAGCACCTCGTAGCCCTGGCGCTGCAGGTGGGTCGCCCACCAGACATGGCGCGGCGACACCCGGCCGTTGCGCGCATAAAGGCCGCCGCAGCCATGCAGCATGACCACCGCCGGGTGCGGACCGGCGCCCGAGGGACGCAGCAGCCGCCCTGTCAGCATCGTCGGCGCCCCGCCGGTCAGGTCGCCATCGGTGGACGGAAAGCGGACGATCTCTTCGGCATGCACGCCGACCGCGGCATGGGCCGGTGCCGCCACGGTCGACATCCCGGCGGCGAACAACCCGATACCGGCACACAGCGCCGCACCCAACACAGCCGCGCGACCGCGGGCGGAAGCCTTCATTCTCCAGCGTCCCCGACACCCGGCGCCGGCCACGACGGCGGCGCTCGCGGTTGCAATATTAAACCCCGGCGCCGCGGAAGACCATGCCCGCCCCTCAATTGTCCCCGGAACCCGCCCTGCCCGATGGTGGACGCTGCCTTGCGGCTCCATTTGCGCTAGGGTGCGGACCCATGACCGACGCCCCCGCCCCGCCCGCTCCGGCACCCGCCCCGCCGCCGTCCGCGGCGATCCCCGCCTTCGGCGTCTTCTGCCTCTATTGGCTGAGGCTGGGGCTGACCAGCTTCGGCGGACCGGCCGGGCAGATCGCGATGATGCAAAGCGAGCTGGTCGACCGCCGCCGCTGGATCGACCAGACGCGGTTCCTGCACGCGCTGAACTTCTGCATGCTGCTGCCGGGTCCGGAGGCGCAGCAGCTCGCCACTTACATCGGATGGCGGCTGCACGGGGTGCGCGGCGGGTTGGTGGCGGGCGGACTGTTCGTGCTGCCGGGCGCCCTTGTCCTGCTCGCCCTGTCCTGGATCGCCGCCGCCCATGGCGACACCGGGCTGGTGGCTGCGCTGTTCGATGGCATCAAGCCGGCGGTGGTGGCGATCATCGTCGCCGCGGTCTGGCGGATGGGCCGCCGCACGCTGAAGGGGCCGGCGGCGGTGGCGATGGCCGGCGCCGCCTTCCTGGCGCTGTTCGCGCTGAACCTGCCCTTCCCGCTGGTCATCGGCACCGCGGCGGTGATCGGCGGCGTCGCGGCGCGGATGGGCCGCCACTGGTTCGCCCACCCGCATCCGGTGGCGGACGGCGATGCCGTGGAAGACGCGGCGGAGCCGGCGCCCAGGCCCGGCCGGCTGCTGGTCCTGGCGGCGCTGTTCGTCCTGCTGTGGGCGGTGCCGGTGGGGGCGGTGCTGCTGGCCTTCGGGACCGATCCCTGGCGTGGCATCGCGGCGTTGTTCACCAAGGCGGCCTTCGTCACCTTCGGCGGCGCCTATGCCGTGCTGCCCTATATCGCCGGGCAGGCGGTGGACGCCTATGGCTGGCTCGGCCCGCGCGAGATGGTCGACGGGCTGGCGCTGGCGGAGACGACGCCGGGGCCGCTGATCCTCGTGACGCAGTATGTCGGCTTCTTCGCCGGCTGGAACCGGCCGGGCGCGCTGTCGCCGGGGGTCGCGGGAACGCTGGGGGCGGCGCTGACGACCTACGTCACCTTCCTGCCCTGCTTCCTGTTCATCTTCGCCGGAGCCCCCTATGTGGAGCGGCTGATCCACAACCGTCTGGCCGCGGGGGCGCTGGCCGCCATCGCCGCGGCGGTGGTGGGGGTGATCCTGAACCTGGGCGTCTACCTGGGGATGGCGGTTCTGCTGCCGGACGGGCAGCACGGCACGGGGAGCCTGATCTGGGCCTGGGCGATCATGCTGGCCGCGCTCTACGCCCTGACCCGGCGGGCCATGGCGATCCATTGGGTGGTGCTGGGGGGAGCCGCGGCGGGCCTGCTCCAGGCGCTCGCCGCATCCTCCCTGTAGAAAGGCCTTTACGCCTTGCCCGTTCAGCGCCGGGTGGCGCGGGCGGGCGGCGTCTCGGCCACGTCCTCGACGAAATCCTCGTCCTCGTCGTCCTCGGTCCCTTCCGGGATGTCGGGCGAATCGACGTCGATGGGAACGCCGGGGGTGTGCTTGCTGGTGCGGATCGACAGGGCCGACTTCACATGGGCGACGTTGGGCG
Organism: Azospirillum largimobile; assembly: GCF_977007025.2. NCBI lineage: Bacteria > Pseudomonadati > Pseudomonadota > Alphaproteobacteria > Rhodospirillales > Azospirillaceae > Azospirillum > Azospirillum largimobile. Next base: position 113,470 of record NZ_CDRMUA020000001.1, on the reverse strand, counting down.
CCGACGTCAGCTTGGTCGTCAGGAAGCGCTGGTAATCGTCCCAGTCCTCCGCCACGATCTTCAGGACGAAATCATATTCGCCGGCCAGCATGTTGCACTCACGCACGAGCGGCCAGCTGTTGACGAGCTCCTCGAATTTCTTTAGGTCCGCTTCGGCCTGGCTGCTGAGGCCGACCTGGGCGAACACCGTGACGCCAAACCCCAGTGCATCGGGGTTGACGTCGGCGTGGTAGCCACGGATGAATCCCGCCTCCTCCAGCGCGCGGACGCGGCGCAGGCAGGGCGGAGCGGAGATGCCGGCACGTCGGGCAAGCTCCACGTTGGTCATCCGGCCGTCGTTCTGCAGATCGCGCAGAATCCGACGGTCAATTCGGTCGAGTTTGACCCGCCGCATGGTTTTACTCGGTCGCTCCGGGGATGATTTGGAGAAAGGATATTACACGGGCATGGTGTCTACGCCAAGACCGAAACCCCCGCAAGGGCGAGCAACCCGGATAGCGGTCTTTTCGCCGCAATCCCCTTCGCAGCCCCAACGATCCGAGTTCTCATGCAATCCTTGACCTGCTGGGTGGTGTCGGACGGCAAGGCCGGCATGGAAAACCAGTGCATCGGGCTGGCCGAGGCGCTGGGCCTGACGCCGGTGATCAAGCGTGTCCGCCTGCGCACCCCCTGGCGCCAGCTGACCCCCTACTGGCGCATCGGCAACCGCTTCGCCGCCGGCCCCAAGGGCGATCCGGTGGAGCCGCCCTGGCCCGACATCCTGATCGGCACCGGCCGGCAGTCCATCGCCGTCTCGCTGGCGGTGCGCCGCCAGTCGCGCGGGCGGACCTTCACCGTCCAGATCCAGGATCCGGTGATGAGCCCGCGGCATTTCGATCTGGTCGTCGTGCCGCGCCACGACAAGCTGCGCGCCGACAACGTGCTGGTGACGCGCGGCGCGCTGCACCGGGTGACGCCCGCCATCCTGGCCGACGCGGCCGAACGCTTCGCCCCGCGGCTGGCCCATCTGCCGCACCCGCGCATCGCCGTGCTGATCGGCGGCGACAACGGCGTCTACCGCCTGACGCCCACCATCATGGGCGACGTGGCCGAACGGCTGGCCAACCTGACGCGCACCCATGGCGCCGGGCTGATGGTCACCCCTTCGCGCCGGACCGGCGCCGACAACGAGGCGATCCTGCGCGCCCGCCTGTCCGGCCTGCCGGCGGAGGTGTGGGACGGCACCGGCGAGAACCCCTATTTCGCCTATCTCGGCCTCGCCGACGCCGTGGTGGTGACCTGCGACAGCGTGTCGATGACGTCGGAGGCCTGCTCCACCGGCAAGCCGGTCTATGTGATCGAGCTGGACGGCGGGTCGCCCAAGTTCCGCGCCTTCCATGACGGCCTGTACCAGGACGGCATCACCCGGCCCTTCGACGGCTCGCTCGACCATTGGAGCTATCAGCCGATGGACGAGACGCGGATCGTCGCCGAAGAGGTGATGCGCCGCCTGCCCGCGCACAGGAAGCGGCACGGTCTGGCGTAACAAGGCTGCGGGGTGCGGCGCGACCAATGCGCGCACCCCTTCGGCGCGATCCTTTGCCTGCGGAGTTCGGGGACGGGCCATGCCATAAGCGCTGGCAAGCCGACCGCCCTCCGCCAGGCCGGTCGGGGGCCGTCCTTCCTTCCGGATCAATCGCCGCCATGACAGCCGCCGCCATGACCGCCGCCGACACGCTCGCCGCCGACACGCTCGCCACGACCTCCACCGCCGACACCGTTTCGGCCTCCTTCCTCCGTTGCCTGGAGCGCAGCCGGCTGTCGGGGACGCCCTACACTCATTGGCTGCTGTCCGAAGCCCTGCCGGAGGACGCCGCCGACGCCATCGCCGATCTGCCCTGGGGGCCGCCGCGGGTGTCCGACACCTATGGCAAGCGCGAGACCAACAACGCGTCGCGCACTTACTTTGGCGAGGAGAACCGGGCGAAATACGCGGTGTGCGAGACGGTCGCCCAGGCTTTCCAGGGCCGTCCGGTGGTGGAGGCGATCCAGCGCACCTGCAACGTCGACCTGTCCGGCACCAGCCTGCGCATCGAATATTGCCAGGACACCGACGGCTTCTGGCTGGAGCCGCACACCGACATCGGCGTCAAGAAGTTCACGATGCTGATCTATCTGTCCAAGGGGCCGAACTGCTCGCACTGGGGCACCGACGTGCTGGACGAGACGCGGACGGTGGTCGCCCGCGCGCCCTACGCCTTCAATGAAGGCCTGATCTTCATCCCCGCCGGCAATACTTGGCATGGGTTCGAGAAACGTTCGATCGACGGCGTGCGCAAGTCGATTATCGTCAACTATGTCGGCCCCGAATGGCGGGCGCGGCAGGAACTCTGCTTCCCTGACAAACCTATTGCATAAAACTTCCGTCGTGTTTAAGTGACGCCGGTTTTGGGGGGCAATGCCACTGTCGGCACGCTCGTTGGGAGTTCAGTACCCATGTCCATGCTCGATCTGGACAAGTTCCGCGCCACCCCTCTGCAGCACGACCCCTTCGACTTCCTGTGCGTTCCCGGCTTCGTGAAGCGTGAGTTTCTCGAGGATCTGCACCGCGACTATCCCAAGGTCGACAAGCCCGGCTCCATCCCGCTGGGCGTCTTCCCCCAGGGGCCGAGCTTCGACCGGCTGATCGCCGAACTGAAGGGGCCGGAGGTCTGCAAGGCCTTTTCCGACAAGTTCGGGCTCGACCTGTCGGACTATCCGACGATGTTCACGGCGCGCGGCATGTGCCGGCCGACCGACGGCAAGATCCATCCGGATTCGGCCAGCAAGGTCATCACGGTCCTGATCTACATGAACCCGCCCTGGGAGGCGACCGGCGGCCGCCTGCGCATCCTGCGCACCCAGAACCTTGAGGATTACGCCGCCGAGGTCCCGCCGGAGGAAGGCACCCTGATGTGCTTCCGCCGCAGCGACACCTCCTGGCACGGCCACTATCCCTTCGAAGGCCAGCGCCGCGCGATCCAGATGAACTGGGTCAAGGGTAGCGTCTACATCTGGCACGAACAGTGGCGCCACCGCATCGGCGCCTGGGCCAAGGGCGTCTTCGGGGGGCAGGCGAAAGGGTATTGAGGGCACTGCTTCTGACTGTTGAGCGCCCGCTGAATGCCCCCACCCCAACCCTCCCCCGCTGGGCGGGGGAGGGGGTAAGTGCTTAGGCGGGAGAGTGGCGGCAGTCCCTCCCCCGCCCAACGGGGGAGGTTAGGTGGGGGTCTAACGTCCCCTAGAATTCACCCTCACCCCACCACCATCGCCGCCAGCGTCTCCAGCCTGTCCGCCTCGTGCGCCGGCTTGTCCCAGCGGATGCGGTGGACGCGCGGGAAGCGCATCGCCAGCCCGCTCTTGTGCCGGGTCGACGGATGCACGCTGTCGAAGGCGACCTCCAGCACCAGCCCGGCCTCCACCTCGCGCACCGGTCCGTAGCGGCGGGTGGTGTGGTTGCGCACCCAGCGGTCCAGTTCGATCAGTTCGGCGTCGGTGAAACCGGAATAGGCCTTGCCGACCGGCACCAGCTCCTCGCCGCGCCAGACGCCGAAGGTGTAGTCGGAATAATAGCTCGACCGCTTCCCGTGGCCGCGCTGGGCGTACATCATCACGGTGTCGAGCGTCAGCGCCCCACGCTTCCACTTGAACCACGGCCCCTTCGGCCGCCCGGCCAGATAGGCGCTGTCGCGCCGTTTCAGCATCAGCCCCTCGATGCCGTTCTCCCGCGCACCTTCGCGCATCGCCACCAGCTCGTCCCAGCCGCCGAAGGGCACCAGCGGCGACAAATCCATCCGCCGCGGCTGCACCGCCTCGAACCAGCGCTCCAACCGGGCACGCCGTTCGACGAAGGACAGGCCGCGCAGATCCTCCTCTCCGTCGAACAGGATGTCGTAGAGCCGCACCCAGGCCGGCCCGTCGCGCAGCATCTGCGCCGTCACCGTCTTGCGGTTCAGCCGCTGCTGCAGATCGTTGAAGGGCGCCACCACCCCGTCGCGCGCCACCAGCAGTTCGCCGTCCAGCACCGCGTCGAAGCTCATGTGATCGACGATGTCCGGGAAAGCCCCCGACACGTCGTCGCCGGTGCGGCTGTAGAGCCGCCGTTCCCCGCCGCGCGCCACCATCTGCACGCGGATGCCGTCCCATTTCCATTCCGCGGCATAGGCGGCGGGGTCGAGCGCGGCGCGATCCTCCTCCTCCAGCGGGTGGGATAGCATCATCGGCCGGAACCCGGCGCCGGACCCGGCCGCCGGCCGCTCCGCCCGCCCCTCCAGCCAAGCGAACAGCTCCGGATAAGGAGCGCTCAGCCCGTGCCAGACCTCCTCCACGTCATCGACGCTCACCTCCGGCCGGGCCGCCCTGCCCCATTCCGCCAGCGCCGTCTTGGCCAGCCGCGCCGACACGCCGATGCGCAGCGCCCCGGTGATCAGCTTCAGCAGGGCGAAGCGCCCCGACGAATCGAGCGTGTCGAGCCAACCCTCCACCAGCCCCATCACCTGCCCGCGCTTGGCGGCCTGCAGCCCCTCCACCACCTCGTTCAGGCTGGGCGGCAGGCTGTTGGCCCTCTCAGCCCAAATGGCCGGCCTCTCCGGCCAGATCAGCGCCACCGTCTCCGCCAGATCGCCGACATAGTCGTAGGACAGCGCCAGCAGATCCGGATCGACCCTGGTCGCCGCCAGTTCGCGGATCGCCGCCGGCTTGGCTTCACGGAAGCTCAGGGCTCCGGTCAGCGCCGCCAGCGCCCAGCCGCGGTCGGGATCCGGCGTGGTGGCGAAATGGTCGACCAGCAGGCGGATCTTGCCGTTGCGCGACGGCATGAAGACCAGCGCGTCGATCAGCGCGGCAAAGCGGTTCACGACGCCTCTCCTTCCCCGGCCTTCTCAGGCTCGCCTTCCAAATCCTCGTCCTCGAAGCCGATCAGCGCCAGGGCGCGGGCGCGGATGCCGCGGCTGGTGGCGTAATGGACCAGCGCCTCCTCCCGGCCATGGGTCACCCAGACCTCCGGCGCGCCGACATCCTCCAGCGTCTGGCACAGCTCGTCCCAGTCGGCATGGTCGGAGATGACCAGCGGCAGTTCCACCCCGCGCTGGCGGGCGCGCTGGCGCACCCGCATCCAGCCCGACGCCATCGCCACCACCGGATCGGCCAGCCGCCGCGCCCAGCGGTCGGCCACCGCCGCCGGCGGGGCCAGCACCAGGGCGCCCTTCAGATCCTCCTTCGCCGCGACCGTGGCCGGCCGCAGCTCCCCCAACTCCACCCCCCAATCGCTATAGAGCCGGCACAGCGGCTCCAGCGCGCCATGCAGCCAGATCGGCCGGTCGTACCCAGCCGCCCGCAGCAGCGTGATCAGCCGCTGGCATTTGCCCAGCGCATAGACGCCGACGACATGGCTGCGCTCCGGGAACAGCGCCATCGAATGCAGCAGCTTTCCCACCTCCCCCAGATCGGGCGGGTGGCGGAACACCGGCAGGCCGAAGGTCGCCTCGGTGACGAAGACGTCGCAGGGCACCGGCTCGAACGGCGCACAGGTGCGGTCGAGGCGGCGCTTGTAGTCGCCCGACACGACGACGCGCGACCCGGCATGCTCCAGCACCACCTGGGCGCTGCCCAGCACATGGCCGGCCGGCACCAGCCGGACCCTGACGTCGCCGATGGTCAGCCCCTCGCCATAGTCCAGCGGCTGCAGGCTGCCCCCCACCCCCGCCCCCATCCGCTGGCGCATGATGGCGAGCGTGCCCGGAGTCGCCAGAACATGGCGGTTGCCCGGCCTCGCATGGTCGGAATGGCCGTGGGTGACGACCGCGCGCTCCACCGGGCGCACCGGGTCGATGTAGAAGCCCCCCGGCTCGACATAGAGTCCTTCGGGAAGGACCTTGATCCACCTGTCGGGGTGCGGGCGGCCCGGATTGGATTGGCCGGGATTGGATTGGTGTGCAGCGGACATGCGTCCTAATATAGGGCGCGAAAACCGCCCCCCAACATCGAAGAGATCGCGCATGCACCCGATCCTGCTGCCCACCCCCGAGGTCGCCGACGCGCTTGCCGGAAAGCGCCCGGTGGTGGCGCTGGAATCGACGGTGATCTCCCACGGTATGCCCTACCCCCGCAACCTGGAGACTGCCCGCGCGCTGGAGGCGGAGGTGCGGGCCGCCGGCGCCATCCCCGCCACCATCGCGGTGATGGACGGGCGCATCCGCATCGGGCTGGACGACGAGGCGCTGGAGCGTCTGGCGACCGGCGGCACCAGGGTGCGCAAGCTCAGCCGCCGCGACCTCCCCGTCGCCATCGCGACTCGGGCGCTCGGCGCCACCACGGTTGCGGCGACGATGATCGGGGCGCGGCTGGCAGGAATATCCGTCTTCGCCACCGGCGGCATCGGCGGCGTGCATCGCGGGGCGGAGACCAGCTTCGACATCTCCGCCGACCTGGACGAACTGGCGCGCACGTCGGTCTGCGTGGTCTGCGCCGGGGCCAAGTCGATTCTCGACCTGCCCAAGACGCTGGAGGTGCTGGAGACCCGCGGAGTCCCGGTGCTGGGCTTCGGCACCGACGAATTCCCGGCCTTCTACAGCCGCCGCAGCGGCCTGCCCGTCGATCATCGCTGTGACAACGTAACCGCGGTGGCAGACATTCTGCGCGCGAAATGGCAGCTTGGCCTGGAAGGCGGCGTGCTGCTAGCCAACCCGATCCCACCCGCCGACGAGCTTGACGCCGACGCCATGGAAACCGCCGTCGCCCAGGCGCTGGCCGACGCGGAATCCAATGGAATCAAGGGGAAGAACATCACCCCCCACCTGCTGGCGGCGCTGGAGCGCATCACCGGCGGGCGCAGCCTGACCGCCAACATCGCGCTGATCCGCAACAATGCGCAGGTCGCGGCAGGTGTCGCCGCCGCCCTTGCCGCCACCTAGAACCGAATGGATAGGCCATACCCCAGCAGGGGTAAGGCTTTAGCCTCGCCCCCGGCTTAAGACCCCGTTAACCGCCTACGCGCAAATCTGTCGTCATCGAACGAGCGGAGGCTTCCATGCGCGCACCCAGCAGCACCTCGACCCTGGTTTCCCGGATGATCGCGATGGCCGGCCAAGGCGACGAGGCGTCGGGCATCGCGGAGATGAAGGAGCCGGCCCACGTGAAGCGTATCGTCTGGGCTTCCCAGGCGGCGAAGCTCCGGGTCTCCCTCTCCTCCCGCACCGTCCACGAGATCGAAAGCGCGGTCACCGCCGACCTGGACAGCATGGAACTGCCGGAAGTGTTCTTCACCTCGGTCGAGGTGGGCGGCCATGTGGTGACCTGCGATCTGGACGCCTCCGGCACCGCGTCCATCTTCGGGCTGATCGAGGCCCACGAGTATGACGATCTGGTCGAAGAGGCCGGCGACGACGCCCTGTTCGGCGTCGATTGGGACGGCGTCTACGTCACCCCGGCCCGCACCCGGCACTGATCCCGGCCGATCCGGTTCCGCATACCGGGTCCACGCATCCGCTCCTTATGTCCCACTCGACGACGAACGCCCCGCAGGCAGCCTGCGGGGCGTTCGTCGTATCGGGGCGGACTTCCGGTCCGCCGCACGCTCAAAGAATGATGTTGCACGCCGTGAGGCTGTCCACCCCCTGCAGGGTGATCTTGAAGTCGGTACGTCCGTCCCCGTTGACGTCCCCCTGGATCATGCCGTCGGCCCAGCGCAATTCGCCGGCCTTCCGATCGAAGTCGGCGCCACCGATGAAGGTGAAGGACTGATCGCCGCGCCGACGGGTGTTGGCGTCGATGCCGTGCAGATCCAGGGTGTCGTCCGGGGCGAAATCAACGATGGTGTCGTGCTGCGCGCCCTTGCCGATGTCCCGGACGGAGCGGAACACGAACCGGTCGGCACCGTCGCCTCCGGCGAGCAGATCGGCGCCCTCGTCACCCCGGATCAGATCGTCGCCAACGCTGCCGAGCAGGGTGTCGTCGCCACGGCCGCCCAGCAGCGTGTCGTCGCCGAGCCCGCCGACCATCAGTTCCGCCCTCCTGGAGCCGCGGAGGGTGTCGTCGCCGCCGAAGCCGAGGACGGCGTGGTTGCCCCTCCTCGCGCTCGACTCCAGCGTTTCACCGTCGGCCGTTCCGGTGTCGAACCGCCAACCCTCCTTGAAAAGCCAGCTGTAATCGACGCCGGTGGCCTCGTCCGCCGCAGCCAGGAAGTTTGCGCGGGCCTGCTCCGGGGTGGTCGCCGCCTCCTTGGAGATGAGGCTTTGCCAGAAGCGGGCGTAATTGTCCTCGCCGAAATCCTCGTAGAGGCGGTGGAGAAGCGATCCGGCGAGGTCGGCTCCGTTGAGGCCGTAGGGATTCTCCGGGGCCGTATCGGTGACGAGTGTGTTGCGCCAGGTGAGGTTGGGGTTTGAAAAATAGAGTTGGGCCATGTCCTGCTGAACGGCAGCGACCAGTTGGTCCCATTCCATACCGTTGAAGGAGAGGCCGTCCACGCCTGTGGCCTCCATCGAAAGAAAGCGGTTCTCGATGGCGAAGCCGGTGGTGAAGGGCGGCAGCGTGTTGAGCGGCTGGTCGTAGAACCAGAAATTTCGTCCAAGTTCGTAGAAGAGAACCTGATCGTAAAGGCCCGCGTCCCGGACGCCGTCATAGAGGATGTTGAAGTACTCGGGCATGATCTCGATGCCCGTGAAGCCGAGGAACCCGCAGCCCGCCCCGCAGGTATCCTGCACCTCGGCGATGGTGGCCTTGCCGTTGTAAGTAAAGTAGGGCGACGGGATCCGGCCCGTGATGCGCGAATAGAAATCATAGGCGTCGTCCAGCTTGGCGACGATGTCCTGCATCACTCCGGCATCAAGATCCGACGACTGGGTGAGGAGAACGATGTTCCGTCCCTCCCACGCCGTCCGTTCGAGCACCTCCCCGTAGATCGACGTATAGGCAACCACGACCGTCCTCCATGGTTGATTGTCTTCTTGTCCATCAAGTGTTTGCCGGCAACCGCAGGCTGTCGATTGCGGCTTGGGATGGGATATGGCAAGCCGGACTAATCACCTCGCTGCCGAGTCCAATCGGGCGGAGTGACGCCGCACCCCCATCGCCCGCCCGGACCGCTCCGACAGGGAAGCGCACCGCCCCGGAACGGGGCGGCGGAACAGGGGATGGCCGCGGCTGTTCTCCCGGCTACACCCGCCCTTTCCCCATTCGGGAGACACCATCCGTGTCAGCCGCCTCCGCCAAGCCCCTGCCCTATTCACCGTCGGTCGAAAGTCCCGGTCCCGATGAAGCCCAGCTTTTCGACGAGTTGGCGGAAACGATGCTGTCGATCAGCCGCAAGACCTACGAGGACAGCGGCCACGCCAACCGCAGCGTCCATGCCAAGAGCCACGGCCTGCTGATCGGCCGGCTGGACGTGCTGGACGATCTGCCGGCGGAACTCGCCCAGGGCCTGTTCGCGCGGGCGGAGAGCTATCCGGCGATCCTGCGGCTGTCGACGACGCCGGGCGACATCCTGCCCGACAGCGTGTCGACCCCGCGCGGTCTGGCGGTGAAGGTGCTGGGCGTGACCGGCGAGCGGTTGCCGGGGTCGGAGGATCAGGCGACCCAGGATTTCGTGATGGCCAACGCCCCGGTCTTCTCCGCACCGGACGCCAAGCAGTTCCTGTCGACGCTGAAGCTGCTGGCCGCCACCACCGACCGGGCGGAGACGGCGAAGAAGGCGCTGTCCGCGACCCTGCGGGTTGCCGAACGGGTGGTGGAGGCCTTCGGCGGCGAGAGCGCCACTTTGAAGACCCTGGGCGGCCACCCCGCGACCCACATTCTGGGCGAAACCTTCTACAGCCAGGCGGCCCTGCGCCACGGCGCCCATGTCGCCAAGCTGCAGATCGTCCCCGTCTCGCCCAACCTGACGGCGCTGACCGATGCGCCGCTGACCGTCAACGGCAAGCCCGACAGCCTGCGCGAGGCGGTGGTGGAGTTCTTCCGCGACCATGAAGCGGTCTGGGAGCTGCGCGTCCAGTTGCGCACCGACGAGGAGCGCATGCCGGTGGAGGACGCCAGCGTGCTGTGGCCGGAGGAGTTGAGCCCCTACCGCGCCGTCGCCCGCATCACCGTGCCGCCCCAGACCGCCTGGAGCGAGGAGCGCTCCCGCGCCGGCGACGACCGGCTGGCCTTCAGCCCCTGGCACGGTCTGGCCGCGCATCGGCCGCTCGGCTCGATCATGCGCGCGCGCCGCCTCGCCTACGCCCGCTCCTCCGGCTTCCGCATGGAGCGCAACGGCTGCCCGATGCAGGAACCGGCGGCGGGCTACCGGCTGCCGGGGTGAGAGGGCGCGGCGCAGCCCCGCTCACTGCAGGCTGCGCTGCATCTCCTCGAAGGTGCGGGAGAAGCCGTTCAGCGGGAAATCGATGTCGCGCTTGCCCAGGCGCGGGGAACTGACGCGGACCAGGATGGTCGAGCCATTGCGGAACTGGTCGGCGACGCGGCCGGACACGAAGTTCGGGAACATGCACATGTTCAGCGTCGCGACATGCGATTCGATCCGCGGCTGGCGGTCGACACGGATGGCGCAGCGGTCGACCAGACCCTGGCTGGTGGTCAGGAACAGGTGGAAGTCGTTTCCGGTCGGGATGACGCTGAGCGCGATGAAGCCGACATCCTTCCCGTCGTCGAACAGGCGGTAGATCATCAGCCGGCAGGTCTTGCTGTCGGTCATCCGGTCGATGTCGCACTGGTTGGTCCAGGCGCCCTCCGGCCCGAAATCGGCGGCGGCCTTGGAGAAGTCCACGGCGGCGGCCGGTGCCGGGGCAAAGATCCCCCCGGCTAGCGACAGGGCCAGAAGTCCCGTGGCGACAGCCGCCCTGAAGCCACCCATCAGACCCTTTGCACGCATCGCCCCCGCTCCCGCCATCGTTCGTGTTAACACGGAAAGCGCCATGATAACCGGCGGTGGCGGGGGTGCAAGGCACGAGATGCCGCGCGCCGGCCCCGAAGGACCGGCCAAGGGAAGGCCGGCGCGCGGCGTCCCCCGATCAGATGCGGCCTTCCTCGAAGTCGCGGAAGGCCTGCATCACCTCTTCGCGCGTGTTCATGACGAAGGGGCCGCCCCAGGCGATGGGCTCGCCGATCGGCTCGCCGGCCAGCAGCAGGAAGCGCGCGCCCTCGGGCCCGGCGGTCGCCTCCACCCGCTCGCCGTCGCCCAGCACGATCACCCGCGGTCCCGACAGCAACCCTTCCCCGTCGACATCCAGCGTGCCTTCGAACAGCACGAGGAAGGCGGTGTGGCCGGCCGGCAGAGGCTCCGCGAAGGAAACCGACGGCGGCAGCGTCACGTCGAAATAGCGGGCGTCGGTCGCCTCGGCCCGCACCGGCCCGGCGGTGCCGCGGGCGGTGTCGCCGGCGATCACGGTGACGGTCGCGCCGTCCTCGCGCCGCTCCACCGGGATGGAGGCGGCCGGGAACTCCTGATAGCGCGGCTCGGTCATCTTCAGCCGGGCCGGCAGGTTGATCCACAGCTGGAAGCCGCGCATCAGCCCTTCGGTCTGCTCCGGCATCTCCGAGTGGATCAGGCCGCGGCCGGCGGTCATCCACTGCACGCCGCCGGTCTCGATCACGCCTTCATGGCCGTGGTTGTCGGCATGGCGCATGCGGCCGGCCAGCATGTAGGTGACCGTCTCGAAACCGCGGTGGGGATGGTCGGGGAAACCGGCGAGATAGTCGGTCGGCTGGTCGGACCCGAACAGGTCCAGCATCAGGAACGGGTCGAGCGTGCGCAGGCGGGGCGTGCCCAGCATGCGGGTCATGCTGACGCCGGCGCCGTCGGAGGTGGCCATGCCCTCCACGGCGGCGAGGACCGGACGGACACCGGTGGTGGCGGACTGGGTGGACATGGCGGGGACTCCCAAAGAAAGCGCTGATGTTGCACCAGAGGTAGTCCGCCGCGGCCCCGCCGTGAAGCCGGCCCGCCCGCTCCACAGCGTTTCCGCCGGCGCAACAATCACCGGGCAACGCTCCCGCATCGGCAAACGAAAAAGGCCGCCGGGAAGCCCGGCGGCCCTTTCGAAGAGACCCGTGGGAAAGGGAGTGTTCTTAGTGGATGCTCTCGCCGTGCAGGGCGAGGTCGAGACCGTCGCGCTCCACATCCTCGTCCACGCGCAGGCCCATCACCACGTCGATGACCTTCAGCAGGACGAAGGTGGCGACGGCGCACCACACCATGGTGTAGAGCACGCCCTGGATCTGGATCCACACCGCACCGGCATTGCCTTCCAGCAGGCCCAGGGTGGCCGACGGATCGGCCTGCAGGACGGCGGCGAAGGCGCCTTCCGCGTTGGACACCGACATCTTGGCGAAGACGCCGGTCAGGATGGCGCCGATCAGGCCGCCGACGCCGTGCACGCCGAAGGCGTCCAGGCTGTCGTCATAGCCCAGCATGTGCTTCAGGCTGGTGGCCGACCAGAAGCAGATCACGCCGGCGACGATGCCGATGATGATGGCGCCCGTCGGGTCGACGAAGCCGGCGGCCGGGGTGACGGCGACCAGGCCGGCGACCGCGCCGGAGATGATGCCGAGGATCGACGGCTTGCCCTTGACGATCCACTCCGCGAACAGCCAGCCCATGGCGGCACCGGCGGTGGCGATGTGCGTGGCGGCCATGGCCATGCCGGCACGCGGACCGGCGGTCAGGGCGGAACCGGCGTTGAAGCCGAACCAGCCCACCCACAGCAGCGAGGCGCCGATCAGCGACAGCACCAGGTTGTGCGGCATGAAGGCTTCCTTCGGGTAGCCCTTGCGCTTGCCGATCACCAGCGCGGCGACCAGACCGGCGACGCCCGCGTTGATGTGCACGACCGTGCCGCCGGCGAAGTCCAGCACGCCCATGCCGAAGAGGAAGCCCGACGGATACCAGACCCAGTGGGCGATCGGCGCATAGACCACGATCGACCACAGGGTGGTGAAGACCAGCAGCGAGGAGAACTTCATGCGGTCCGCGAAGGCGCCGGTGATCAGCGCCGGGGTGATGATCGCGAAGGTCATCTGGAACATCATGAAGACCGGCTCGGGGATCGTCGTCGGCACGCCGGCTCCGGTCGCCTCGCCCAGCACGAACGCCTTCGAGAAGTCGAGACCGTTCAGGAACAGCCGGTCCAGCCCGCCGATGTAGGCGCCGGTGCCGGTGAAGGCCAGGCTGTAGCCGATCACGTACCACAGGACGCTGATCAGGCAGGTGATGGCGAAGCTCTGCATCACCGTCGCCAGCGCGTTCATCTTGCGGACCATGCCGCCGTAGAACAGCGCCAGGCCCGGGATGGTCATCATCAGCACCAGCGCCGTGGAGACCAGCATCCAGGCGGTGTCGCCGCCATTCAGCGCCGGAGCCGCCGGCGCGGCAGCAGCGGCGGCAGCCGCCGCATCCTGGGCAAGGGCTGCGGCCGGCATGCCGACCGCGCCCAGAGCAACCGCCATCATCGGTGCGGCCAGAAGGAACAGACGGTTCATCGAGGCTCCTCTTTCTCCAAAATCGCTCCCACCCCTGCATGGCCGGCGCGGCACCGGAGGCATTCCGCGCGCAAACGCCGCACTGGGGCGACCCCGTCCCGGTCGCCCCGTCCCCGGCAAAGACGGGGCGGCGGACGGGACCAAGGACGCCTCCACCGTTACAAGAAGCGTGCCAGCCCAAAACGGCTTGGAATCGTCAGGGTTGTCCTGGGGCGGTACCCCGGAACAGGCATCCCCCGGCGAGTCGCGGGGTGGGTTTGCACAGGAAATGGGCAGATGCCGGAGCCGACATTCCGCCGCAATTTTCGGGCTTTCGACCGAACGAAAGGGCCGGATGCGCAGGTTTGGCGCAGCCGTCTGGCTGTCATTCCGGCAGTTGATCAAAAAATGTGCAGAAAACGGCCTGCGCGGCGGTCGCTGCCGCCGCGGACGGCGAGAATGGGGCAGCCCTTCTACCTCTTCCATCCAGTCCGAACGGCTTGCCTCTCTTTCCGCCTAGGCAGGCGGGCGGGCGATGCGGCGGGTCAGCCGATCCAAACCCGCCGCCGGGCCTATTGGACATGGCGGCGAGATGTGGCACCGTCAACGCCTCCATCGGGAAGGCCGCAGCCGAGCGGCCGCAAGAAAAAGGCAAAGGGGGTAACGGCCATGCTCGACAAACGCGATCTGCGCCTCGCACCGCGACGTGCGGTAGCGCTGGTGCTGGCCGGCGGACGCGGAAGCCGTCTGAAGCAGCTGACCGACCGGCGGGCCAAGCCGGCGACCTATTTCGGCGGCAAGTACCGCATCATCGACTTCGCGCTGTCCAACTGCGTCAATTCCGGTTTCCGCCGCATCGGCGTGCTGACGCAGTACAAGTCGCACAGCCTCCTGCGCCACCTCCAGCGCGGCTGGAACGTCTTCCGCGGCGAGATGAACGAGTTCTGCGACCTGCTGCCGGCCCAGCAGCGCGTCAGCGAGACGGAGTGGTACCAGGGCACGGCCGACGCCGTGTACCAAAACCTGGACATCCTGCGCGACCACGAGCCGGAATATGTCCTGATCCTGGCCGGCGACCACATCTACAAGATGGATTACGGCGCGCTGCTGCTGGACCACATCGACCGCAAGGCCGACGTCACCGTGCCCTGCATCGCCGTTCCGCGCGAACAGGCGACCGGCTTCGGCGTGATGCACATCGACGAGGAACGCCGCATCATCGATTTCGTCGAAAAACCGGCCGACCCGCCGCCGATGCCCGGCCGTCCCGATCTGGCGCTGGCCAGCATGGGCATCTACGTCTTCAACGCCCAGTTCCTCTACGAACAGCTGGAGCGCGACGTCGCCACCCCCGGCTCCAGCCGCGACTTCGGCAAGGACATCATCCCGCATCTGGTGAAGACCGGGGCGCGGATCATCGCCCACGACTATGCCGACAGCGCCATCATCGACGCGCCGGACGACAGCCCCTACTGGCGCGACGTCGGCACCATCGACGCCTATTGGGAAGCCAACCTGGACCTCTGCCACGTCACGCCGCAGTTGAACATGTACAACCGCGACTGGCCGATCTTCACCTACCAGGAACAGCTTCCGCCGGCGAAGTTCGTCTTCGACGACGAGAACCGCCGCGGCATGGCGGTGGACAGCCTGGTGTCGGGCGGCTGCATCATCTCCGGCTCAACCGTCCGGCGGTCGCTGCTGTTCAGCTCGGTCCGCGTCAACTCCTACAGCGAGCTGTACGAGGCGGTGGTCCTGCCGGAATGCGACATCGGCCGCCATTGCCGCCTGAAGAAGGTGGTGATCGACCGCGGCGTCAGCATTCCCAACGGCCTCGTCGTCGGCGAGGACGCGGAACTCGACGCCAAGCGCTTCCACCGCAGCGAGGGCGGCGTCGTCCTGATCACCCGCGAGATGATCGAGAAGCTGCCGAAGGAATAAGGCGGCATATCGCCGCCCCCCGGCACGATGGCCCCGCGCCAATGCGGTCCGGCTCCCCACCGGACCCGCATCGGCGCTATACCATGCCTGCACCCTTCCGCCTGCCATCCCTCCCGCCTTTCATCCGAGTGCCTTCCCGATGCGCGTCCTCTACGTCACGTCCGAATGCTACCCGATGGTCAAGACGGGGGGGCTGGCCGACGTGTCCGCCGCCCTGCCGCCGGCCCTGATCGCCGCCGGCGCCGATGTCCGCCTGCTGCTGCCGGGATATCCCGCCGTTCTGAACAGCCTGCAGAACCTGCACGAGGTCGGCGACCTGATCACCGACCTGCCCGGCTGCGACCGCGCCCGGCTGTGCATCGGCCGCACGGCGGACGGGGTTCTGGCCTATGCGCTGGACGCGCCGTCGCTGTATGACCGTCCCGGCAACCCCTATCTCGGCCCGGACGGCAAGGATTGGGCCGACAACGCCCTGCGCTTCGCCGCGCTCGCCTGGGTCGCCGCCGGCTTCGCCGCCGAGAAGTCCTACGATCCCTGGTGGCGGCCCGACATCCTGCACGGCCACGACTGGCAGGCCGGCCTGATCCCCGCCTATCTGGCCCTGCGCCCCGACCGTTTCGCCGGCCCCTTCCGGCCGGGCACGGTGCTGACCATCCACAACATCGCCTATCAGGGCCTGTTCGGCCCCTGGATGATGGGCGACATCGGCCTGCCGTCCTCCAGCTTCCGCATCGACGGCGTCGAGTATTACGGCAACGTCAGCTTCCTGAAGGCGGGTTGCTTCTACGCCGACCGCCTGACCACGGTCAGCCCGACCTACGCCAACGAAATCCAGACCGCCGAGCACGGCACCGGCCTGCAGGGCCTGCTCGCCACCCGGTCCGACGTGCTGACCGGCATCCTGAACGGCGTCGACTACGCGGTGTGGGACCCGGCGACCGACCCGCATCTGCCCGCCCGCTACACCCCCGACGATCTGGGTGGGAAGGACGCCTGCAAGTCCGACCTGCAATCCGCCTTCGGCCTGGACCGCCGCGCCGACGCGCCGCTGGCCGCCGTGGTCAGCCGCCTGACTTGGCACAAGGGCCTGGATCTGGTGCTGGAGGCCGCCTCGCAATGGGTGTCCTGGGGCGGCCAGCTGGTGGTGCTGGGCAGCGGCGACGCCTCCAGCGAGGCCGGCTTCCGCCACCTCGCCCAGTGGCACCCGCAATCGATCGGCGTCCGCATCGGCTATGACGAGCCGCTGTCCCACCGCATCCAGGCCGGCTCCGACCTGTTCCTGGTGCCCTCGCGCTCCGAGCCCTGCGGCCTGACCCAGCTCTACGCCCTGAAATACGGCACCCTGCCGCTCGTCCGCCGCACCGGCGGCCTCGCCGACACGGTGATCGACGCCAACCCCGCTGCCAGCGCCGACGGCAGCGCCACCGGCTTCCAGTTCGTCAACGCGACGGGGCAGGAACTGGTGTGGGCGCTCCGCCGCGCGATGACCGTCTACCGCAAGCCCGACCGCTGGCAGGCGATGCAGCGCCGCGCCATGACGCGGGACTTCGGCTGGCATGGGCCGGCGGAGGAGTATATGGAGCTTTATCGGGGCGTCGCCGGGGGTTAAAGGGCCGGTCGCCCGCCTCTCCGGCCATGTCCCGGCGCTGGAGAAGCGGGCGTCCTTTGCCCCGACCGACCGCGCGGCGACTTATTGGCCGCGACTTATTGATAGTGCAGGCCGCCGTTGATGTTCAGCGTCGTGCCGGTGATATAGCCCGCGATATCGGACGCGAGGTACGACACCGCGCCGCCGATCTCCTCCGGCTTGCCCAGACGCTTCATCGGAACGGTGTCGATGATGCCCTGGCGGATGTCGTCGCGGATCGCCATGACCATCTCGGTGCCGATGTAGCCCGGCGCGATCGCATTCACGGTGACGCCCTTGGTCGCCAGTTCGGCGGCCAGCGCCTTGGTGAAGCCGATGACGCCCGCCTTGGCGGCCGAATAGTTGGTCTGGCCGGCCTGCCCCTTCACGCCGTTGACCGACGAGATGTTGATGATGCGGCCCCAGCCGCGCTCAGCCATCTTGGCCGAGACCTGATGCGTGACGTTGAACAGGCTGCTGAGGTTGGTGGAGATCACCGCGTCCCACTGCGCCTTTTCCATCTTGGGGAAGAACTTGTCGCGGGTGATGCCGGCGTTGTTCACCAGGACGTCGACGGGGCCCAGATCGGCCTCGATCCGCGCCACCATGGCCTTGCAGCTCTCGAAATCGGAGACGTCGCCTTCGACCATGTAGAACTTGAAGCCGGCCGCTTCCTGCTCGCCGAGCCACGCCGCCGCCGGCTCGTAGTTGGGCAGGCAATTGGCGGCCACGAGGTAGCCGTCCTTGGCGAGCGCCCGGCAGATGGCGGTGCCGAGGCCGCCCATGGCACCGGTAACAAGCGCGATCTTCTGAGACATCCCTATTTCTCCAATCCTATTGGGTCAATTGTTCCGGGCAAGCGCCAGAGGCTGTGCGCAATGTAAAGGGCTTGGTCGCCTCCGAATCCCGTCGGTGGCTGCTGTACCGATGGGGTGGATCTTGTTCCACCCGCGCGGTCATATTGCATATGCGAAAAGCTCGACTTTCGCTAGGCAGAAAGGCGAATCGCGTCAGCGTCCGATCGCCTTGCGCGAAAGTGTCTCAGAAGATCGGGCGCCATTGTTATCGCAAGCGCTGCGGTTACCGCTGATTCAGCATCCGCGTCGAATGGAAATCCTGCCCGCTCGCTTTCGTCCCACTTGAACCTTCGGCATTGACGGGGAGCTGTCGTGGCGGAAGGCCTGGGGCGGCAGTACGGTAACGCTCCCGCATCCGTTGGAGCGCCACCATGCCCATCCGTATCAATCGCGCCCGTCTGAAATCAGAACGCCATGATCGGGGTTGGTCACAGGATCACTTGGCAGAGGCCAGCGGGGTAAGCGTTCGCACGGTCCAACGGCTGGAAAAGGGCGAAGGGGCAGCATACGCCACCGTCATGGCGGTGGCTGCCGCCATGACCTTGCCGATGTCAGCACTCGTCACCCCAGCCGGCCCGGCCCGCCGCGTTACTCCGCTTACCATTCTGCCCGACATCGGCCCGGCCCTTGCCCGCTATCGCGACCTCGGTTTCCTTCCCGTGGAAACGGGTGACCCCGGCTGCGTGGGGCTGCGGGCGGGAAATTCCCACATCATCCTCTGTACGCGCGCGTTCATGACCAGCGGCTTTCAAACTGGCAGTATCGAGCCGCTGGTGGGGCGAACGATCCCGTATGTTTGGGTCGAATCGGTTGACGCGGCGGCCGGCGCCTACGCTCGCGTTATCGAAAAGGTTGTAACGAGCGCCGGCACTCGCGAAGCCCTGGTCGAGGATGAGGGACAATGGGCGATCCTGGCCGAAGTCATGCCCTGAGCATCAGTCGCGCAAAGACACCGTTGCCAGCTCGCGCACGCCGCGCGCGGATCCGACCCTGCCAGGGCGGCCCCACCACACCATCATTGCGCCCATCCGCCGTCCGCCCTATGTTCCCGGCAAACTCTCGCTTGTCCGGGCCCCGATGACTGACCTTTCGCACATCCGCAATTTCTCGATCATCGCCCACATCGACCATGGCAAGTCGACCCTTGCCGACCGGTTGATCCAGCAGTGCGGCGGCCTCGACGCGCGCGAGATGCGCGAACAGGTGCTCGACAGCATGGACATCGAGCGCGAGCGCGGCATCACCATCAAGGCCCAGACCGTCCGCCTGCTCTACAAGGCGGAGGACGGCAAGCAGTACACGCTGAACCTGATGGACACCCCCGGCCACGTCGACTTCGCCTATGAGGTCAGCCGGTCCTTGGCCGCCTGCGAGGGCTCGATCCTGGTGGTCGACGCCTCCCAGGGCGTCGAGGCGCAGACGCTCGCCAACGTCTATCAGGCGATCGACAACAACCACGAGATCATCCCGGTCCTCAACAAGATCGACCTGCCCGCCGCCGAGCCGGAGCGGATCAAGCAGCAGATCGAGGACGTGATCGGCCTCGACGCCTCCGACGCGGTGGAGATCTCGGCCAAGTCCGGCCTCAACATCGGCGCGGTGCTGGAGGCGGTGGTCAAGCGGCTGCCGCCGCCCAAGGGCGATGCCGATGCGCCGCTGAAGGCCCTGCTGGTCGACAGCTGGTACGACCCCTATCTCGGCGTCGTCATCCTGGTGCGCGTGGTCGACGGCGTGCTGAAGGTGAACCAGAAGGTCCGCTTCATGGCCGCCGGCTCCGCCCATGACGTGGACCGCGTCGGCGTCTTCACGCCGAAGGCCCTGCTGACCGGCGAGCTGCGGCCGGGCGAGATGGGCTTCATCACCGCCGCGATCAAGGACATCACCCAGACCAAGGTCGGCGACACCATCACCGACGAGCGCAAGCCGGCGACCGAGGCTCTGGCCGGCTTCAAGCCGTCCATCCCCGTGGTGTGGTGCGGCCTGTTCCCCGTCGATGCCGCCGATTTCGAGCGGCTGCGCGACAGCCTGGGCAAGCTGAAGCTGAACGACGCCAGCTTCCATTACGAGGCGGAGACGTCGGCGGCGCTGGGCTTCGGCTTCCGCTGCGGCTTCCTCGGCCTGCTGCATCTGGAGATCATCCAGGAGCGGCTGGAGCGCGAGTTCAACCTCGACCTGATCACCACCGCCCCCTCGGTGGTCTACAAGCTGACGATGACCGACGGGACGGTGCGGGACCTGCACAACCCGGCCGACATGCCCGATGTGATGCGGATCGACCACATCGAGGAGCCGTGGATCAGGGCGACGATCATGCTGCCCGACGAGTATCTCGGCGGCGTCCTGCAGCTTTGCACCGAGCGGCGCGGCCAGCAGATTGAGCTGACCTACGCCGGCGCCCGCGCCATGCTGGTCTACCGCCTGCCGCTGAACGAGGTGGTGTTCGACTTCTACGACCGGCTGAAGTCGATCAGCCGCGGCTATGCCAGCTTCGACTACCAGATGGACAGCTATGAGGAAGGCGACCTCGTGAAGCTGTCGATCCTGGTGAATGCCGAGCCGGTGGACGCCCTGTCGATGATCGTCCACCGCAGCCAGTCCGAACGCCGTGGCCGCCAGCTGTGCGAACGCCTGAAGGAACTGATCCCGCGCCAGCTCTTCAAGATCGCCGTGCAGGCCGCCATCGGCGGCAAGATCATCGCCCGCGAGAGCATCAGCGCCATGCGCAAGGACGTGACCGCCAAGTGCTATGGCGGCGACATCAGCCGCAAGCGCAAGCTGCTGGACAAGCAGAAGGAAGGCAAGAAGCGCATGCGCCAGTTCGGCCAGGTCGAAATCCCACAGAGCGCCTTCATCGCGGCCCTCAAGATGGGCGACGAGTAAGGATACGGAAAGGCGGGCCTCGGCCCGCCTTTTTTGTGCAGCCCGACAATTCCGTACAACCTGCGAAACAAACCGGCCGTTCGCGTGTCATCACGCGTGGGTACGGTGCCGCGCATGCGCGGTGCCCCTCACCTGTGATTCAATTCCGGGAGGATGACATGCGCAAGTTTCTCGCCGCCGCCGTTCCGGCCCTCATGCTGATGGCCGTTGCCGCGCCGGGCCATGCCCAGACCAGCGGGTCGGCAAGGTCCAATGCGGTCGCCAACGGCACGATGGACAGCGGCGCCCGCGACGTCCAGGCCAGCCGCGACATGATCGGCAAGCGAGTGGTCCACCGCCATGGCGGGCCGGTCGCCGGCACGATCCAGAACGTGACCACCGACGCCCAGGGCCAGACGATGGTCGAGCTGAAGATGGCCAAGACCGGCCAGACGGTCATGCTCACCCCGTCGTCCTTCGAACGGCGCGGCCGTCAGGTCGTCATCATGCATGACGCGAATGAACTGCAGCAGCTCGCCCAGTACAGCAGCCAGGCCAACACCGGCTACGGCAGCTCGACCGGCGGGTCCATGGGTGGGTCGATGGGCGGCTCCATGGGCGGTATGGGCGCCGGCTCCATGAACCAGGGCAGCATGAACCAGGGGTCGATGGGCCAAGGTTCAATGGGCCAGGGGCAGATGAACCAGGGCACCATGAACCGCGGCACGATGGGCCAGGGCACGATGGACGAGCGCATCATGTCGCCGAACAAGCCCGGTATGGAGTAAGCAACCGGCGGAGGCGGGAGGCCGCCATCGGTCCCCGCCTCCGGAAAGCTCAACCCCCGACCCCCCTCAGTCGATCCCCCTCAGTCGGTCACCGTCAGCTCGCCGGCCAGCGGCTTCGGCATCTCCGCCTTGACCGTTGCCGCGTCCAGACCGCCGGCGAGCAGGCAGACCAGCTTGGCGTAGCTGGCCTCCGGCGTCATGTCATAGGCGCCGACGGCGCCGATGGCGCCCAGCCCGGTGGCGTAGGCGCCGGGCAACACGGCGCCGCGCTGGACCTGGGTGTTGTCCATCAGCACCACACCCGCCTTCACCGCGGCCGAAAGCGCAGACAGGAAATCCGGGTCGGTCGGCCCGTTGCCCTCGCCGAACGCAAGCAGCACCGCCCCCTTCGGCGCCGGGCTGGTGCCCGTCAGCATCGCCGTCACCGTGCTGGCGCGGATGCCGGGATACAGCCACAGCATGACGACGGAGAACGCCGCCAGCGCCACTGCCTGGGCGTCCAGCGCCGCCAGCCGCTTGGCCAGGTTCTCCGGCTCGTCCAGCGAGACCGCGGCACCCGGCATCGGCAGCCAGTAAGGCTCGTTGCGGGCGACCACGCTGCCGACGGTGGCGAGCGGCGGGAAGTTCGGCGAATCGAAGCCGGCGAAGCGGTTGGCATCGACCTTGGACGACCGGTTGCCGCGCAGCAGCTTTGTGTCGAAATAGACGCAGACCTCCGGCACCGGCAGGGTCCCCGCCACCACCACGGCGCCGACCAGATTGGCGAGCGCGTCGCTCAGCGTGAAGGTCAGCGGTACCTGCGACCCGCTGAACACCACCGGCTTCGTCAGGCCGGGCAGCAGGAAGGACAAGGCCGACGCGCTGTAGGCCATGCTGTCGGTGCCGTGCAGCACGACGAAGCCGTCATACTCGTCGTAAACCGACAGCAACCGCCGGGCGATGGCGACCCAGTCCGCCGGGGTCATGTTGGAGCTGTCGAGCGTGCGGTCGAACCAGCCCATGGTCCAGGTCAGATCCTTGTAGTCCCGCACCCCATGGCCGGACAGGCCGGGCATCGACAGGACCAGCCGTTCGAACTCCGCACCCGCCACCGGGGCCAGCGCCCCGTCGGGATTGGTGACGCACCCGATGGTGCCCCCGGTGTACAGCACATAGACCCGCGCCATCGTCCGCTCCTCCCGCATTCCTGTCGGCTGCAGGATAGGCGGACCCCCCGCTACTTCTCAAGGCACAGCCGCCCCTGGAGCGCCAGCGGAGTCCGCACCGACGCCGGAGCCTCCTCTGCGACCAACCGCCGGCCGGGCGCTGGAGCGGCTGCCGGAACCGGGTTGTAGGCAAGGCGAAACCGCCGCGGTTCCGACACCGCCGGCGGGGGCGCCGCGGGCGGATCGATCCGGGCGGCAGCGAGAACCACGCTGGTCCAGGCGGCGAACAGGGACATGGTCGGAAACTCCAAAGCGATTGGAGACCGAACATGGGCCGCGCTCCATTCCCTTGGAAATGAATAGGCATTATGCCGTCATCACGATTCGTAATGACCGCATCGTTGCGGATGGGCGGGCGCTCTGGTTGAATGGGAGGCAACTTCCGGTCCCCCGCCATGCCCGCCAATCTCGATACCGACCTGCTGCGCGCCTTCGTCGCCGTCGCCGACAGCGCCAGCTTCACCCGTGCCGGCGAAAGGCTGGGCCGCACCCAGGCGGCGGTCAGCCAGCAGGTGCGCCGGCTGGAGGACACGGTGGGCAAGCGGGTGTTCGAACGCGACACCCACGGCGTGCGCATGACCCGCGACGGCGAGGTGCTGCTGGCCTATGCCCGGCGCATGCTGACCCTGAACGACGAGGTGATGGCGCTGATGCACCGCAGCCCGACGGTGGCCAGCGTCCGCATCGGCACGCCCGACGATTACGCCACCATGCTGCTGCCCGACGTGCTGGCCCGCTTCAACGCCGCCTATCCCGACGTGATGGTGGAGGTGATCTGCGACAACAGCCCCGATCTGGTGGCGGAGATCGACAAGGGCCGCTACGACCTGGCGCTGGTCACCCGCAAGGCCGGAGAGGCCGGCGGCGAGTTGGTGCGGCAGGAACCGGTGTCCTGGGTCGCCCCGCCGCAGGAGCCGGTATCCCCATCGGGTTCACCGCCGGGACACCGCCCGGTGGAGAGCCTGGATCCCCTGCCGCTGGCGCTGTTCCCCAAGGGCTGCGTCGTGCGCGACCTCGCGGTCGCCGCGCTCGACGGGATCGGCCGCGACTGGCGCGTCGCCTTCACCAGCAAGAGCGTCGTCGCCGTCCATGGCGCGGTGATGGGCGGGCTGGGGGTGACGGCGATGGAAAACTGCACCATCCCGCCCAGCCTGCGCCGCATCGGTGCGGCGGAGGGGTTTCCGGAGCTGCCCGACATCGACATCGCCCTGCACCGCGCCCGCGGCACGGCGCCCAAGCCGGTGCGCCTGCTGGCCGACGCCATCCACGACCTTGTCGGCCGGCAGATGCTGGGCCGCCGGGTGCCGAACCGCGATGTGCCGGTGCACGCGAGGGAGGTCACGTCATGACCGCAGCGCTCATCACCGCCGCCATCCTCCTTGGACTCGGCAGCATCATGGCGGCCATCCCGCCGGCCCGGGCGCAGAGCCCCGTCGCCATCGGCGCGCCGCTGACCGGCGAGGTCGTGCTGAACCGCGACATCGAGGTTCGGATCGGTCCCAGCGAGGATGCCCGCATCGTCATGACGCTGAAGCAGGGCAAGGCGCTGAACGCGCTGGGCACCCCGCGCGGCACCTATTGGACGGAGATCGCCATCGGCGGCCAGCCCATCGGCTATGTCCCCGCCGATTCGCTGGACCCGGCGCTGATGGTCACCGGACGGCCGGCGATCGGCGGCGAGGGGCCGCGCCCGCCGAAGCCGGCCGCCAGCCAGCCGGCGGACGCCCCCCTGCCCCACCGCAGCGCCGCCGTCGTGCCGCGCGCCGCCTGGGACAAGGCCGCCCAGACCCCGGCGGAAGGCTATGTCGTCGCCGCCGGCCCGATTTCCGCGACCGAGATCCTGAGCAACCGCAAGCGACGCGGCTTCACCCTGCGCAAGGGCGACGTGGTGGCGCTGATCGGCGCCGCGAACGGCGAGGCGACGCTGGCGCTGCCAGCCGGCTCCCGCGCGGTGGCGCCGGTGCAGGGACTGGTCGGGGTGGTGGCGCCCTATCCGCTGCCGGGCATGCCGCCGGTCGAGCCGGGAATGCTCTACGGCATCAAGCTCGGCGAATATGTCAGCTATGCCGAGGGCTTGCGCGCCTGGAAGGAGTTCACCGCCGGGCCGGGCAGCGCCTATCGCGACCTGCCGCCGATGGTGTGGCCGGTCTTCCGCAAGGGCCGGCTGCTGTACGAGGTGGGGGTCGCCCCTTTCACGCGGTTGCAGGTCGACACCGCCTGCGGCACGTTGGCGCAACGCGGACTCGATTGTACGGTGATCGAGCTGGATACGTTTTGATGGATTTGCACCAGATGGGCCGGCCGCGCCCTCCCTCATGACCCCTTCACGAACGAAGAGCCATGACCAACGCCGACCCGACCGCCCCGCAAGACGACGCGAAGCCCGATCCGCCCCAGGCGGATACAGGGTCCATGCCGGAGAATGCCGACGAGGATCTGGTGTTCCTGGACGACGCGGCTCCCGACGCCGGTCCGTGGGAAGAGGAGGAGCCCGGCAGCCGCTGGACCATGCTGATCGTCGATGACGAGCCGGAGGTCCATTCGATCACCAAGCTCGTCCTGTCGGATTTCGCCTACAAGGGGCGCAAGGCACGTTTCCTGTCCGCCCATTCGGCGGCGGAGGCGCGGCGGATCCTGGCGCGGGAAAGCGATATCGCGCTGATCCTGCTGGACGTGGTGATGGAGACCGAGGATGCCGGCCTGCGGCTGGTCCATCACATCCGCGAGGAGCTGCAGAACCGCAACGTCCGCATCATCCTGCGCACCGGCCAGCCGGGACAGGCGCCGGAACGCGCGGTGATCCTCGATTACGACATCAACGACTACAAGGCGAAGACCCAGCTGACCGCCCAGCAGCTGTTCACCACCACGGTCGCGGCGCTGCGCTCCTACGAGGACATCGTGGCGATCGACGCCAACCGCCGCGGCCTGGAAAAGATCATCGAGGCCTCGTCGTCGCTGTTCCGCGCCCGCTCCATGAAGCTGTTCGCAGCCGGCGTGCTGA
Source organism: Azospirillum largimobile (assembly GCF_977007025.2). NCBI lineage: Bacteria > Pseudomonadati > Pseudomonadota > Alphaproteobacteria > Rhodospirillales > Azospirillaceae > Azospirillum > Azospirillum largimobile. The sequence continues at coordinate 87,728 of NZ_CDRMUA020000001.1, read as the reverse complement.
CGCAGCTGTCCGGCCTGCTGGGGGTGGGGCCGGACGCGATCCTCTGCATGCAGCGCGGCGGCAGCGGCGAAGGGAATGGCGAGGGGCGTGGCGGCGAGGGGAAAGGCTGCGATGGTCTTTATGTGCTGGCCGGCTCCGGCCGCTTCGAGGATCTCATCAACGAGCCCGCCGCCGGCCACGTCGACGCTTCGGTGCTGGCGGCGGTCACCGCCTGCCTGGAAAAGCGGACGCACCTCTATGCCGGCGACCACTGCACGCTCTATATCCGCACGCCAAACGACCGCGAGACGGTGGTCTATCTGCGCTCCAACCGGCCGCTGTCCGACCTGGACCGCAAGCTGATCGAGGTGTTTTGCGGCAAGATCTCCGTCGGTTTCGACAACCTGCACCATTACGAACAGCTCTACCGGGCGCAGCAGGGCACGCTGGCGGCACTGGCCGATCTGGCCGAAGGCGGTCGCGGCGTGCTCGGCATGGACCGGCTTGCGGTGGAGGCGGTGGAGGACGGCCGCTTCAGCCGGTCGCTGCGCATCGCGGCGATCACGGAACGCATCGCCCGCCGCCTGCATGCCGATGGACTGTTCCCCGAGTCGCTGGACGAATCGACACTGGAGATCATCGGGCTGGCGGCGATCCTGCACGACATCGGCAACGCCGCGGTCGATCCGGAGATCCTGTCGAAGCCGGGCCCCCTCGACCCGGCGGAACGCAGCGCCATGCAGGCACACACGGTGGCCGGCGCCACCCTGCTGAACCAGGCGAGCCATCTGGCCGATGGCCCTACCCATCTGCATCTGGGGGCGGCGGTGGCGCGCTGGCATCACGAGAATTGGGACGGCACCGGCTATCCTGACGGCCGCACCGGGGCGGCGATCCCGCTGTGCGCCCGCATCGTCGCGGTCGCCGACGCCTATGACGCGATGACGCGCGACCGCCCCTATCGCAAGGCTTTGTCCCGGGAAGACTCGGTGGCGGAGATCAGGCGGCTGGCGGGGCTTCGCTTCGACCCGGCGGTTGTCGATGCCTTTCTTGCGGTGCTGCCGGACATCGACCGGATGGGTCCGGCAACGCGTTAGGATCCTGCGCGCTGTCGGACGGCTGTTTACCCCGTCCTCAGGGACGGCAAAGCGCTTCCACCGCCTCGCGCAGCGGTCCGACCTGCACCGGCTTCAGCAGCAGCTGGCAGCCCATCAGTTCGGCCTCGTCACGCCGCTCGGGGGTGCTGTCGCCGGTCAGGATGATGGCCGGGATCTGCTGCCCGGTTTCGGTGCGGACGCGCTCCACCACCTCGCGCCCGGTCCGGCCGGCCGGCAGGTAATGGTCGGCGATGATCAGGTTCGGCGTCCGGGTCAGGCCGCCGAGCTGCGCCTCCAGGGCGGCGGCGCTGACCGCGGTCACCACCTCGTACCCCCAGCCGTCCAGCAGGATCGCCAGCCCTTCAACGATCGACCGGTCATCGTCAACCACAACGATAAGTGGCTTAACCGACGCCGGTTTGTTTGCTTGATCGTCTTTCGGCTCAGCCATTGGTTACCCCAGCTTCGTCATCAGCATTATGATTGCCACCGAACACGCCAAGGCAATGGAAGCGTTGCCTGTGCCATAGCGGTGACATCGGTCGATTCACGGGCCTTCCGTAGACAAATTGTCCGGCAACCCGATCTTTCCACAGAGCCCCACGCCTTCGTCAAACATTGAATTGCAACGAAGAGTACCACGGTCTTCCCTTACCGAAAGCACTCGGGATTCCTCAATCAGCGATTCATCATATGCTTGAGTGATCGGGTAACCGGGTAGCGACTCTCTCTGAGTTTTTCCGCTTCACAAAAAAAGCCCCCCCGGCGAAGCGGGGGGTCTTTGTATTGCTCGGTCTTTCCTTCAACCGAAGGATGCCGGCCCTCAGCTGCGCAGGCTTCCGCCGGTGGCCTTGACCACTGCCGCGACGATCTTCTGGCCAACCGCCTCAATCGCCTCGTCGGTCAGGGTCGCAGTGGTCGGCTGGTAGGTGACCGAGACGGCGACCGACTTGCGTCCTTCGCCCACGCCGGGACCTTCATACACGTCGAACACCGCGACATCCTTGACCAGCGCCTTGTCGGCGCCCTTGACGGCGCGGAGGATCTTGTCGGCCTCCACCTTGCGGTCGACGACGAAGGCGAAGTCGCGCTCCACCGGCTGGAAGGCGGACAGCTGGACCATCGGCTTGGCGGTGCCGCCCTTCTTCTTGGGCAGCGGCACGGCGTCCAGCATCACCTCGAAGCCGACGACCGGCCCCTTTACGCCCAGCGTCTCCAGCACCGACGGATGGATCTCGCCGAAGCGGGCCATCACGGTGGGGCCGAGCCGCAGCACGCCGGACCGGCCGGGATGGTACCAGCCCGGCGCGTCGGTGGTGACCTGCAGGTTGGCCGTCGGGGCACCGGCCGCCTCCAGCACCGCCAGCGCGTCGGCCTTGGCGTCGAACACGTCGACACCGCGGGCCTTCTCCGCCCAGTGGCGGGGCACGGCCGCGCCGGCGCGGATGCCGGCGGCGACGCTGTCCTGCCCATCCGGCGCCGGGCTGCGGAAGGCCGCCCCGACCTCGAACAGGCGCACGTCGGCATAGCCGCGGTCGGCATTCCGCCCGGCGGCCTGGATCAGATTGGGCAGGATCGACGGACGCATCACGTCCAGGTCGCTGCTGATCGGATTGACCAGCCGCAGGCCCGGCTCGCCACCGCCGAACAGCTCGGCGACCGGACCGGACAGGAAGGACCAGGTCACCGCCTCCGACAGCCCGCGGCCGGCCAGCGTGCGCTTGGCCAGCGCCACGCGGCGCTGCTTCAGCGTCAGGGCCGGGCGGGTCAGTACCGTCTCGCGCGGCAGCGGCGTCGCCGGGATGGCGTCGAAGCCGTGGACGCGCAGCACCTCCTCCACCAGATCGGCCTCGCCATGGACGTCGGCGCGCCAGGACGGGACGCCGAAGCGCAGACGGCCGTCCGCATCCTCGCCCTCGACCGTGAAGCCCAGGTCCATCAGGATCTGCACCTGACGGTCGCGCGGCAGGTCGACGCCGCCCAGCGCCGCGACGCGGCCCGGACGCAGGCTCAGGCTGCGCTTCCAGTCCGGCTCGGCCCCGGCGACCACCAGTTCCGACGGCTCGCCGCCGCACAGTTCCAGGATCAGGCGGGTGGCGCGTTCCATGCCGGCGAAGACCGCGGCCGGATCGACGCCACGCTCGAAGCGGTAGCGCGCATCCGAATCGATGCCCAGCCGGCGGCCGGTCTGCGCGGTGCGCACCGGGTCGAACAGCGCGGCCTCGACGAAGACGTTGACGGTCGTCTCGGTGCAGCCGGTCGGCTCGCCGCCGACGATGCCGGCCAGAGCCTCCGCCCGTTCGTCGTCGGCCACCACGGTCATGGCGCCGTCCAGCGCGTATTCCTTGCCGTTCAGCGCCGCCAGCGTCTCACCCTCGCGGCCCAGGCGTACGGTGATGTTGCCCTTGACCGTGTCGGCGTCGAAGACGTGCAGCGGGCGGGCGGCGTCGAAGGTCAGGTAGTTGGTGATGTCGACCAGCGCCGAGATCGGGCGCAGGCCGATGGACACCAGCTTGTCCTGCAGCCACTTCGGCGACGGACCGTTCTTCACGCCGCGGATGTAGCGGCCGACGAACAGCGGGCAGGCCTCCGGGGCGGCGATGGTCACGCCGATCGGGCTGGCGAAGCGGCCCTCCACCGCGGTGGTGTCGAGATGACCGGCGGTCAGCGGCTTCAGCGTGCCCATGCCGGATGCTGCGAGATCGCGGGCGATGCCGCGCACGCCCGCGCAGTCGGCGCGGTCGGGCGTCAGGTTGATGTCGATGACCGGATCGTTCAGCCCGGCATAATCGGCAAAGCCGGCACCGACGGGGGCGTCGTCCGGCAGCTCGATGATGCCCTCATGCTCGTCGGACAGCTTCAGCTCGCGCTTCGAGCACATCATGCCGTTCGACTCGACGCCGCGGATGACGCCCTTCTTCAGCGTGATGTCGGAACCGGGGACATAGGTCCCCTCCGGCGCGAAGACGCCCTTCATGCCGGCGCGCGCATTGGGAGCGCCGCAGACGACCTGCAGCGTGCCGGCGCCGGTATCGACCATCAGCACGCGCAGCTTGTCGGCGTCCGGATGCTTCTCGGCCGAGACGACATGGGCGACGCGGAAGGGCGCCAGCTCCTTCGACCGGTCATGGACGCCTTCCACCTCCAGGCCGAGGGCGGTCAGCTTCTCCGTGATCTGGTCGAGCGAGGCGTCGGTCTCCAGATGGTCCTTCAGCCAGGACAGCGTGAACTTCATGGGAGCGGGTCCGTGATGCGATGAATGTCTGGCGGGCAGAGAGGGGCGAAGAGAAAGGGAGCGAGGATCACTCGGCCGCGGCGGAATGGGTGAAGGGGTTGTCGTTCGGGTGGGCCTCGAACCACAGCGCGTCGGCGTCCAGGTCCAGTTCGCCCGGCCACACCAGCGAGCGGCCACGCGGGCCGACCGCGATGGCAGCGAACAGGGCCGGATCAGAAAGCGCCGCGAACACGCCGCCACGAGCGATCAGGGGGCTCATGTCGACGCTGGTCTCGGCACCGCCGACCCAGCGCAACAGCACCCGCCGGCCTTCCGGGAGCGGGGTGGCGCTTTCGATGCGGTTCTTCAGCAAACCCGGCATGCTTCCCTCCAAACTCGGCCCGTCACAGGCGATCCGGCGCCACATGACTGCGGCACTTGACCCAGTTCAACGCCAGATCGGCCTGCTTCGGTCGCGCCCATTCTGTGACGCGGCGCAGGATCCGGCCCGGTACATCCCCTTCGATCAACGCCAGATCCGCAACGCGGATCAGCGCTTCGCACTCACCGTATTCGACATGGAAATGGGGCGGATCGTGATCCTGATAATACATCAGGATCTTGATCCCGTCGAATTCGGCAATGGTCGGCATCGCGTCAGCGCGTCAGCCCCTGGGCGATGTTGGGAATGTCGAGCGGGACGAAGCCGTAATGCTTCAGCCAGCGCAGGTCGGCTTCGAAGAAGGTGCGCAGGTCGGGGATGCCGTATTTCAGCATGGCGACGCGCTCCACCCCCATGCCGAAGGCGAAGCCCTGGTAGCGGGTGCTGTCGATGCCGCAGGCTTCCAGCACGTTCGGGTGGACCATGCCGCAGCCGAGGATCTCCAGCCAGTCGCCGTAATTCCCAAGCTTCAGCTCGCCGCCCTTGCGCGAGCAGCCGATATCGACCTCCGCCGACGGTTCGGTGAAGGGGAAGAAGCTGGGGCGGAAGCGCAGCGGCAGATCGTCCACGTCGAAGAAGGCGCGGCAGAACTCCACGAGGCAGCCCTTCAGGTGCCCCATGTTGGTCGCCTCGTCGATGACCAGCCCCTCGATCTGGTGGAACATCGGGGTGTGGGTCATGTCGTAGTCGGAGCGGTAGGTGCGCCCCGGCGCGATGATGCGGATCGGCGGCTTGTTGTTCAGCATGGTGCGGACCTGCACCGGGCTGGTGTGGGTGCGCAGCAGCATCTTCTTATCGCCCGAATCGGGCAGATAGAAGGTGTCGTGCATGTCGCGCGCCGGGTGGCCGGGCGGGAAGTTCAGGGCGGTGAAGTTGTGGAAATCATCCTCGATGTCCGGCCCTTCGGCGACCGAGAAGCCCATCTCGGCGAAGATGGCGATCATCTCGTCCATCGTCTGGCTGATCGGGTGGATGCGCCCCTCGGTCTCCGGGCGGATCGGCAGTGTGACGTCGACCCGCTCGGCCTCCAGCCGCGCCTTCAGGTGGGCGGCGGCGAGGTCGGCCTTGCGCGCGTCGATGGCGGCGGCGATCTCGTCCTTCAGCGCGTTCAGCGCCTGGCCGCGCTCCTTGCGCTCGTCCGGCGTGAGGTTCCCCAGCTCCTTCATGAAGCCGGTGATGCGCCCCTTCTTGCCGAGCGCGGAGACCCGCACCTCGTCCAGCGCCGAAAGGTCGGCGGCGGCGTTGACCTGCGACAGAAGTTCGTCTTTCAGCGCGTCGAGCATGGCGGTTCCCGGCAAGCGTGGGGAAGAAAACGGTGCAAAAAGAAAAAGGGAGCCGGCCCAGCGGCCCGGCTCCCTTCTCTTACAACTGACGCCGTGACGGCAAGCGTTCCCAGGGCGGGAAGCGCGAGGCGTTACGCGGCGGCCTTGGAGGCGAGCGCGGCCTGGGCCTTGTCCACCAGGGTCTTGAAGGACTCCGGCTCGCGCGCGGCCAGATCGGACAGGACCTTGCGGTCGATCTCGATGCCGGCCAGCTTGATGCCGTTGATGAAGCGCGAGTAGGTCAGGCCGTACTGACGGACGCCGGCGTTGATGCGCTGGATCCACAGGCCGCGGAAATCGCGCTTCTTATTGCGGCGGTCGCGGTAGGCGTAACGAAGCGCCTTCTCGACCTTCTCGACCGCAATGCGGAAATTCTTGGAATTGCGACCCCGGTAGCCCTTGGCGAGCTTCAGGATCTTACGGTGACGGGCGTGCGTCGTGACGCCGCGCTTAACACGAGCCATGGTTCAGTCCTTCCGAATTCTATGATGTGCCGAGATCAGGCGTTGCGCAGCCAGTTCTTCAGCACCGTGCGGGCGTTGGAGTCGCACAGGGTCATCATGCCGCGCGCGTTGCGCTTCATGTTCGGGGACTTCTGTTCCAGGCAGTGGCGCTTGTAGGCGGCCTGAGCGCGAACCTTACCCGTGGCGGTCACCTTGAAGCGCTTCTTGGCGCCGCTCTTCGTCTTCAGCTTGGGCATTTTCGTTTCCTAGAGGGAAATGAGGCGGAATTCCATCGGACGGGTGGGCATGCCCTGAGCCATACGGCCCAGCCTCGCCGCCCGTGGAAGGATGCGCTTATACGCGCGGGGGCGGCGGGATGCAAGGGAGATGTGGGACGGGGCGGCCGAGTGAAGGGTAAGGCAAGGATCGGGAGCCGCGTGGTTTTCCGGCCCTCCTCCTCACCGGCCCGCCCTTATGTTAGGATTTTGCGCCTAACAGTTTGAGGAGGGAGCGCCAGATGGAACATCAGCGAAAAAGTGTTTCACCCTGTTTCATTCCGCATCGAACCGCCGGCTCACCGCCCCACCGCGCCCGATGAAACAGTGTCCGAAATCTGTTCCACGCCGTTCCATCCCCCGCACCGCCAACCAACGCCCCCATCCGCCCTACGCCATTCGCCGCAGCGCTTGCCGCATCGCACGCCCCCGCTGGCGCATGGCCCCTGCCCGCGCTATCTTCCCGGCCATGAGCGACCACACCCCCGACCCGCAAAAGCCCGCGTCCGGTGCCGAAGGCAACTGGTTCGGCTTCACCCCCGTCGATCCGTCCGCCAAGTCCGGGCTGGTCCGCGCCGTCTTCGACAGCGTGGCGACCAACTACGACCTGATGAACGACCTGATGTCGGGCGGCATCCATCGGCTGTGGAAGGACACGCTGATGGAGATGGTGGCGCCCAAGCCGGACATGACCCTGCTGGACGTGGCGGGCGGCACCGGCGACATCGCCTTCCGCTTCCTGAAGAAGGGCGGCGGGGCCGCGGTGGTCTGCGACATCACCGAGGCGATGGTCCGGGTCGGCCGCGACCGCGCCGTCGACCGCAACATCCTGTCCGGCGTGCAATGGACGGTCGGCGACGCGGAAAAGCTGCCCATCGCCTCGCGCTCGGTCGACGCCTACACCATCGCCTTCGGCCTGCGCAACGTCACCCGCATCGACGAGGCGATCAAGGAAGCGCACCGCGTCCTGAAGCCCGGCGGCAAATTCTATTGCCTAGAATTCAGCCACGTCGTCCTGCCGGTGCTGCGCGAGCTGTACGACGTCTATTCCTTCCAGGTGCTGCCCTTCATGGGCCGCGTGGTGGCGAAGGACGAGGCGAGCTACCGCTATCTGGCCGAGAGCATCCGCCGCTTCCCGCAACAGGCCGATCTGGCGAAGCGGATCGAGGCTGCGGGCTTCGGTGCGGTGCGCGTGCGCAACCTGTCGGGCGGGATCGCCGCCATCCATTCCGGCTGGCGGATCTAAGACCCCGTGTTCCGTATCCTGCGCAACCTGATCCGGATGGCCGTGATCGGCCGAACGGTCGCCCGTCACGATGCCCTGCCCACCAGCCTGCTGGGCACCGCCCCCGGCCTGCTGTGGCTGTGGCGCCGCATCGCCCGCAAGGACGTGCCTGGCCGCGAGGGCGAGCGGCTGGCCCGTGCGCTGGCCGAACTCGGGCCCACCTACATCAAGCTGGGGCAGCTTCTGTCCACCCGCTCCGATCTGGTCGGCGAGCGGATGGCCGTCGATCTGGCCGAGTTGCAGGACAAGCTGCCGCCCTTCCCCGCCCATCAGGCCCGCGCCATCATCGAGGCGGAGTTCGGCCAGCCGGTCCAGGCGCTGTTCCAGAGCTTCGACGACAAGCCGGTCGCCGCCGCCTCCATCGCCCAGGTGCATTTCGCCGTCACCGCCGACGGGCAGGAGGTGGCGGTCAAGGTGCTGCGTCCGGGGATCGAGCAGGCCTTCGAGCGCGACATCGACCTGTTCTACCGGCTGGCGGCGCTCGCCCAATGGGTCCTGCCCAGGCTGAAGCGGCTGCGCCTGACCGAAATCGTCGATACCTTCGCCCGCACCTCCCGCCTGGAGATGGACCTGAGGATGGAGGCGGCGGCCGCGTCGGAACTGGCGTCGAACTTCAAGGACGATGCCACCTTCAACGTGCCGAAGGTCGATTGGGAGCGCACCGGCGGCCGGGTGCTGACGCTGGAGCGCATCCGCGGCTTCAAGGTGGACGAACCGGCCCGCATCTCCGCCGCCGGCTTCGACCGCGACGAGATCCTGGCGATGGCCTCGGCCAGCTTCTTCAACCAAGTCTTCCGCGACGGCTTCTTCCACGCCGATTTGCATCCCGGCAACCTGTTCATCAACGAACAGGGCACCATCACCGCCGTCGATTTCGGCATCATGGGCCGGCTGGACCGTGAGACGCGCTATTATCTCGCCGACATGCTGATCGGTTTCCTGACCGGCGACTACCGCCGCGTCGCCATCGTGCATTTCGAGGCCGGCTACGTCCCCCGCCACCAGTCGATCGAGATCTTCACCCAGGCCTGCCGCGCCATCGGCGAACCGTTGCAGAACAAGCCTCTGGCCGACATCTCGGTCGGCCGGCTGCTGGCCCAGCTGTTCGCGGTCACCGAACAGTTCGAGATGGAAACCCAGCCGCAACTGCTGCTCCTGCAGAAGAGCATGCTGACGGCCGAGGGCGTCGGGCGGCTGCTGAACCCCAACATCAACATGTGGGCACTGGCCCGTCCGCTGATCGAGGAGTGGATGCGCGAGAACCGCGGGCCGGAGGCGCAGATCATCGACGATGCCGGCGCCCTGCTGACCACCGTCCGCCGCATCCCCGCCCTGGTCAGCGAGGCGGAGCGGGTGACCCGCGACATCGCGGAAGGCGGGGTGCGCCTGCATCCGCACACCGTCCGCCAGATGCTGAACGGCTGGGAACACCGCCGCCGCTCGGACCGCGCCGCCCTTTGGGTGATCGCGGCCCTGCTGGCGGTGATCGCGGTTCAGATGCTGTAAGGGCCGCGACTGCGCTGGAATCCCCGAAGCGCTTTCGTCGAGCGTCATTCCCGCGAAGGCGAGAATCCAGACTTTTCAACTGTTTGAGCCGGAAGCCTGGATTCCCGCCATCGCGGGGATGACAGTCGAGGAAGATCCTTCTTTAAGCTCAGTAGCCCCGGCTGCGGTCCACCAGATTGGGCAGCGGCCGACCCTCGCGCAGGGCCTTCACCGCGTCGGCGACCTGCACGGCGCAGAGCGACGGGTGGGTGATCCCGGCGACATGGGGGGTGACGCGGACCTGCGGATGGCGCCAGAGCGGGTGGTCGGCCGACAGCGGCTCCGTCGCGAAGACGTCCAGGCTGGCACCGCGCAGATGGCCGCTGTCCAACGCATCCAGCAGATCCGACTCGACCAGATGCCCGCCGCGGGCGGCGTTGATGACCACCGCCCCCTTGGGCAAGGCGGCGAACAGCGACGCATCCATGATGCGGCGGGTCTCGTCGGTCAGCGGCAGCAGGCAAACGAGGAAATCGCACTGCGGCAGCATCGCCGCCAGACCGTCGGGACCGGAGAAGCTCTCCACCCCCTCGATGCTCTTGGGACTGCGGCTCCAGCCCATCAGGCGGTAATCCAGGGTCCGCAGCGTGCGGGCCGATGCCGCCCCCAATTCACCCATGCCCAGGAATCCGATGGTCACCTCGGAGGCCGGGCGATGATCCAGCTGCTCCCACCGCGCTTCGGCCTGGAAGGCGGCATACGCGTCCATCAGCCGGTGCCAGTACAGAACCTGGTAGACCACATAGCCGGCCATATCGACCGTCAGCCCCTCCGACACCATCCGCACCAGCGGCACGTCGGGCAAGGTCGGGTCCTCCAGGATCGGTTCCACCCCGGCGCCGAGCGAAACGATCAGCCGCAGGTTGGGCAGGGTCGCCAGCATGCCGGCCGGCGGCTTCCACACCACCGCCACTTCGATGTCGGCGACGTCGCCGGTCTCGGGCCAGACGCGCATCTCCAGGTCGGGAAAATGGAGGGCGATTTCCCGGCGCCAATCCTCGGCGCTGTCGCTGGCGGAGCAGAACAGAAGCGTCACGGCCGAACCCCTGCTATTTAGATTGGTGTTGGGGTGCGAACGATAGCGCCTTTCCCGAACCGCGCAAGGAAGCAAGCCCGTGCCGCGCCTGATCCTGCTGAACAAGCCCTATGGCGTGCTGCCGCAATTCACCGACGACCAGGGCCGCCCGACCCTGGCGGAACTGGTGCCGGTGAAGGGGGTCTATGCCGCCGGCCGGCTCGACCGCGACAGCGAGGGGCTGCTGGCGCTGAGCGACGACGGACCGCTGATCGCCCGCATCGCCTCGCCGGCCAACAAGATGCCCAAGACTTACTGGGTGCAGGTGGAAGGTATCCCGACCGACGAAGCGCTGGAGGCTCTGCGCCGCGGCGTCACGCTGAAGGATGGCCCCACCCTGCCGGCCGAAGTGCGGCGGATGGAAGAGCCCGAGGCGCTGTGGCCGCGCGATCCGCCGGTGCGCTACCGCGCCGCCATCCCCACCTGCTGGATCGCGCTGACCCTGCGCGAGGGGCGCAACCGGCAGGTCCGCCGCATGACCGCGGCGGTCGGCTTCCCCACCCTGCGGCTGATCCGCTGGTCGATCGGCGACTGGACGCTGGACGGGCTGGCGCCGGGGCAGTGGCGGGAGGTCCCCCAACCACCCGCGACACCCAACAAAGGGCCAAAGACCCCGGCACCAACCGGCAAGCGCGTCCCCGTCAAGCCGCGCCGAACAGCTGCTCCTCGCTCAGCGCCATCACGCTCGCGGAGCCGTTGACGACGGTAGCCCGCAGCGCCGCCGCCTTCGGCAGAACATGGGTGGCGAAGAAGCGCGCGGTCAGCGGCTTGGCCGACAGGAAGGCGGTGTCGGCATCGCCCTCCGCCAGCCGCTCCACCGCCACCTTGGCGGCGCGGGCAAGCTGCCAGCCGCCGACGACCACGCCCATCAGCTCCAGCAGAGTCACCGACGCGGCGGCCGGCAGGCGCGGGTCCTGCTTCGCCACGCTCAGCACCCAGGCCACCGCCTGCTTGGCCTCCAGCACGGCGGCGGCCAATTCGGCCCCGGTGACGCGCAAGGCGTCGTCAGCATGGCCGGACAGCTCGCCGCCCAGCGCCGCGATCTCGTCCAGCAGCCCGTTGGCGGTCGCCCCGCCGTCGCGCAGGATCTTGCGGTTGATCAGGTCGTTGGCCTGGATGGCGGTCGTGCCCTCATAGATCGTGGTGATGCGGGCATCGCGCAGATGCTGGGCGGCCCCCGTCTCCTCGATGAAGCCCATGCCGCCATGGACCTGCACGCCGTCCGACGCCAGCTGCTGGCCGGTCTCGGTGCACCAGCCCTTGGCGATGGGGGTCAGCAAATCGACCAGCAGGGCGGCCCGGCCGCGCGCCGCCTCGTCGGCATGATGGTGCGCCACGTCCACCGCGGCGGCGGCGGTGTAGAGGATGCCGCGCATCGCCTCGATCCGCGCCTTCATGCCCATCAGCAGGCGGCGGACGTCGGGGTGGTTGACGATGCCCTTCGACTGGCCCTCGCTCCAGCCCAGCGGCTTGCCCTGCACGCGGTCGCGGGCATAGGCCAAAGCCTGCTGGTAGGCGCGCTCGGCGATCGACAGGCCCTGCATGGCGACGTTCAGCCGGGCGTGGTTCATCATGGTGAACATGTATTCCAGGCCGCGGTTCGGCTCGCCCACCAGGAAGCCGGTCGCCCCGCCCTCGTCGCCGAAGGACAGCACGGCGGTCGGGCTGCCGTGGATGCCCAGCTTGTGCTCCAGCGACACGCACTTCACCTGATTGCGGGCGCCCAGGCTGCCGTCGGCATTGACCAGGAACTTCGGCACGACGAACAGGCTGATGCCCTTCACGCCCGGAGGCGCATCGGGCAGGCGGGCCAGCACCAGATGGACGATGTTCTCCGTCAGGTCGTGGTCGCCGTAGGTGATGAAGATCTTCTGCCCGCTGACGAGGTAATGGTCGCCGTTCGGCACCGCGCGCGATCGGGTGGCGGCAAGATCGCTGCCCGCCTGCGGCTCGGTGATGTTCATGGTGCCGGTCCACTCGCCCGAGATCATCTTGGGCAGGTAGATGTCTTTCAACGCTTCGGAGCCGTAGAGCTGAACCGCGTTCACCGCCCCCTGGGTCAGCATCGGGCAGAGCGCAAAGGCCATGTTGGCGGAATGCCACATCTCCTGCACCGCGGTGTTCAACAGGTTGGGCAGCCCCATGCCGCCGCGCGCCGGATCGAAGGGCAGACCGTTCCAGCCGCCCTCCACCAGCGCCTGCCACGCAGGCCCCCAGCCCTCCGCCGTGCGGGCGATGCCGTCGGTGCCGAGCTTGGCCCCCTGGACGTCGCCGATGCGGTTCAGCGGCGCCAGGACGTTCTCGGCGATCTTCGCCGCCTCGCCCAGGATGCTGTCCACCATGTCGGGGCTGGCATCCTCGAAGCCCGGCAGAGCCGCCACGTCGGCCATGCCGGCGAGGTGGTCGAGGACGAAGCGGATCTCTTTCAGCGGCGGGGTGTAGGGGATCGCGGCGGCGGTCATGGGGGACCTCTTCGGGTAACGGGGAAACGAACGGTGTCAGACGGCCTGCTGCAGTTCCGGCAAGGCCTTGAACAGGTCGGCGACGAGGCCGTAGTCGGCGACCTGGAAGATCGGCGCCTCCTCGTCCTTGTTGATGGCGACGATCACCTTGCTGTCCTTCATGCCGGCCAGATGCTGGATGGCGCCGGAGATGCCGACGGCGACATAGAGGTCCGGCGCCACGATCTTGCCGGTCTGGCCGACCTGATAGTCGTTGGGCACGAAGCCGGCATCGACCGCGGCCCGGCTGGCGCCCACCGCGGCACCCAGCTTGTCGGCGATCGCCTCCAGCAGGTGGAAGTTGTCGCCCGACTGCATGCCGCGCCCGCCGGAGATCACGATGCGGGCCGAGGTCAGCTCCGGACGTTCCGACTTCGACAGCTCGGCCGAGACGAAGCTCGACAGGGCGGGGTCTGCCACGGTGGCGACGCTCTCGACCGCGGCGCTGCCGGTGGCGGCGGCGGCCTCGAAGGCGGTGGTGCGGACGGTGACGACCTTCACCGCATCGGCCGACTGCACGGTGGCGATGGCGTTGCCGGCATAGATCGGCCGCTCGAACGTATCCGAAGAGACCACGGCGGTGACGTCGGAGACCATCGCCACGTCGAGCAATGCCGCGACGCGCGGCAGCACGTTCTTGCCCACCGAGGTGGCGGCGGCGAGGACGTGGCTGTAGGCCGGGGCGAGCGAGACCAGCAGGGCCGCGACCGGCTCGGCCAGGGCATGCTCGTAGGCGGCATCGTCGGCGAGCAGCACCTTGGCGACACCGGCCAGCTTCGCGGCCTGTTCCGCGGCGGGGGCGGCGTTGCGGCCGGCGACGAGGACGTGGATGTCGGCGCCCAGCTTGGCGGCGGCGGTCACCGCATGGGCGGTGGCAGGCTTGAGGCTGGCGTTGTCGTGGTCGGCGAGGATCAGGATGGGCATGGCGGATTCCTCTGTCGGACGGGCGGAGAGTGCAGTCACTTGCCCCCACCCCAACCCTCCCCCGCTGGGCGGGGGAGGGGGTAAGTGCTGATGCGGGAGGCTGGCGGAGTTCCCTCCCCTGCGAAGCGGGGGAGGGTTAGGGTGGGGGCACCGGACAGGCGCTCAGATCACCCGCGCCTCGTTCTTCAGCTTGTCGACCAGTGCGGCGACGTCCGGCACCTTGATGCCGGCTTGACGCTTCGCCGGCTCGGCGACCTTCACCGTCTTCAGCCGCGGCGTCACATCGACACCCAGGGCGTCCGGCGTGACCGTCTCCAGCGGCTTCTTCTTCGCCTTCATGATGTTGGGCAGCGAGGCGTAGCGCGGCTCGTTCAGGCGCAGGTCGGCGGTGACCACCGCCGGCAGCTTCAGCGACACGACCTCAAGCCCGCCGTCGATCTCGCGCGTCACCGCCACGGCGTCCCCAGCCGGCGCGACCTTCGAGGCGAAGGTGCCCTGGCCCCAGCCGAGCAGGGCGGCGAGCATCTGGCCGGTCTGGTTGCAGTCGTCGTCGATCGCCTGCTTGCCGAGGATGACGAGGCCGGGGGCCTCCTTCTCGACCAGCGCCTTGAGGACCTTGGCGACGGCCAGCGGCTGGGTCTCGGCATCGGTCTGCACCAAGATGGCGCGGTCGGCACCCATGGCGAGAGCGGTGCGCAGCGTTTCCTGCGCCTGGGTCGGGCCGATGGAGACGACGACGATCTCGGTCGCCTTGCCGGCCTCCTTCAGGCGCACCGCCTCTTCGACGGCGATCTCGTCGAAGGGGTTCATCGAGAACTTCACGTTGGACGTCTCGACGCCGGACTGGTCGGTCTTCACCCGGATCTTGACGTTGTAATCGACGACGCGCTTCACGGCGCAGAGGATCTTCATGGCGCGGGTCCCCTAAGGATTGGGCAGCGTGTGGGCGTGGGCGGGCGTTGCCCCCACCCCGGCCCTCCCCCGCTGGGCGGGGGAGGGAGCGGATGCTTGCAAAGGCATCGCAAAGAAGGGCGGCAGTCCCCTCCCCCGCATCGGACGGACCTTCGGCCGGCCGAGAGCGGGGGAGGGTTAGGGTGGGGGCAAAGCGCCCCGCCCCTTACAGCCCTTCGGTCTGCTTGCGCAGGACGTATTTCTGAATCTTGCCCGTCGAGGTCTTCGGCAGCGGGCCGAACACCACCGTGCGCGGGCACTTGAAGTGGGCCATGTGGGCGCGGCAGAAGGCGATGATGTCGGCCTCGGTCGCGGTGGCGCCGTCCTTCAGCGTGACGAAGGCGCAGGGCGTCTCGCCCCACTTCTCGTCATGGCGGGCGACGACGGCGGCCTCCAGCACCTCGGGGTGCTTGTAGAGGACATCTTCCACTTCGATGGACGAGATGTTCTCGCCGCCGGAGATGATGATGTCCTTCGACCGGTCCTTGATCTCGACATAGCCGTCTTCATGCCAGACGGCGAGGTCGCCGGTGTGGAACCAGCCGCCGGCGAAGGCCTCTTCCGTCGCCTTGGGGTTCTTCAGGTAGCCCTTCATGACGTTGTTGCCGCGCATCATGATCTCGCCCATCGTGCGGCCGTCCTTCGGCACCGGCTCCAGCGTGAAGGCATCGGCGACGATCACCGCCTCCAGCATCGGGCCGCGGACACCCTGGCGGGCCTTGATCGCCGCCTTCTCGTCGAGCGACAGGCCATCCCAGCGGTCGTGCCAGACGCAGACCACGGTCGGGCCGTAGCATTCGGTCAGGCCGTAGACGTGGGTGACTTCCCAGCCCATGCGCTCCATGCCGGCGATGACGGCGGCGGGCGGGGCGGCGCCGGCAACCATCACCTTCACCTTCTGCTCGATGCCCTGCTTCAGTTCGGCCGGCGCGTTGTTCAGCATGTTCAGAACGATGGGCGCGCCGCAGAAGTTGGTCACCCGCTCCTCGCGGATCAGCTTCAGCACGGCATCGGGGCGGACCTGGCGCAGGCAGATCGCGGTGCCGGCGGTGACCGCGATGGTCCAGGGGAAGCACCAGCCGTTGCAGTGGAACATCGGCAGCGTCCACAGATACACGGGCGCGTCGCCCATGTTCCAGGACAGCGCGTTCGACACCGCGTTCAGATAGGCGCCGCGGTGGTGATAGACGACGCCCTTCGGATTGCCGGTGGTTCCGGAGGTGTAATTCAGCGCGATGGCCTGCCATTCGTCGGCCGGCAGGGTCCAGGGGTGTTCGGTCCCGACGTCGCTGATGAAGGCCTCATAGTCGCGGTCGCCGATCAGTTCGCCGCCGGTGTAGGTCGGATCGTCGATGTCCACCACCGGGATCGGCGCGTCGAGCAGGGCCAGCGCCTTCTTCGCCACGCCGGAGAACTCGCGGTCGACGATCAGGATCTTCGCCTCGCCATGCTTCAGGATGAAGGCGATGGCTTCGGCGTCCAGGCGGGTGTTGACGGCGTTCAGCACGGCGCCGGCCAGCGGCACGCCGAAATGCGCCTCGAACAACTCGGGCGTGTTGGCGGCCAGCATGGCGACGGTGTCGCCGATGCCGATCCCCAGGTTCGCCAGCGCCGCGGCCAGACGGCGTACGCGGACGAAGGTCTCGGCCCAGGTCCGGCGAACCGGGCCATGGACGACGGCCAGCCGGTCGGGCCACACGGAGGCGGCGCGCTCCAGGAAAGTCAGCGGCGTCAGCGCAACGAAATTGGCGGCGTTGCGGTCGAGGTCGCGTTCATACGGATTGGCGCGGACATCGGCTGCGGCGGCAGTTTCACTCATCGGACCGTTCTCCCCAGGGGTTCTTGTTGCGCGCCGACATTGGGCGCGGCGGTGTTGGAAACAGCCTGTACCAGATCAGCTTTGCGCAACTTTCTCAGGATTATGACCAATTGTTATTGGAGTTGTTGCTGCCCCAGGCAAGCGAGGCACCCCATTCACCGTAACCCGGATCGCCGCAGCCCAGATCACCTCAGCCCAGTCACCGCAGCCAGGTCACGTCGCCGGCGAACAGGTATCCGGCACCATAGACCGTCTTGATCAGGCGCGGGGCGCGGGGATCGTCCTCGATCTTCTTGCGGATGCGCGACACGCGGACGTCGATGCTGCGGTCATAGGGAAAATCGTCACGGTCCTGGTCGGGGCCTTGCAGATGCTCGCGCGACAGCACGCGCTTGGGCGCCTTCAGCAAGGTCAGCAGCAGCGAGGCCTCCGCCGCGGTCAGGCTTTCCTGACGGCCGTCATCGGCGCTCAGCGTCAGGTTGCCGAGGTCGAAGACCCAATTGCCGAAGCGCGCCCGCGCGGTCTCCGCCGCGGCCGTGGCGCCGGCCAGCTGTTCGCGGCGGCGGATGGCGCTGTTGACGCGGGCGACCAGTTCCCGTGGCTCGAAGGGTTTCACGATGTAATCGTCGGCGCCCAGTTCCAGCCCCAGGATCCGGTCGGAGGTGCCGCCGCGCCCGGACAGGATGATCACGCCGAAGCGCACATCCTCCCACAGCTCGCGAACCAGGGTCAGCCCGTCCATGTCCGGCAGGCCGAGATCGACTAGGCACAGGTCGGGGGCCTGGCGCTGGATCGCCGCCCGCGCCTCCCGCCCGCTGGGCCAGCAGGACACCTCGTAGCCGTATCCCTCCAGCACCTCTTTCACCAGCCGGCGGATGTCGGCCTCGTCCTCGACCAGATAAATGCGCTTCTTCTGCACCACGCGCGTTTCCCCTCGGCACTCGTCGCCCTGTATTTCCAGGTGCGTTCATTTGGTCCGATCATATCAGACCGGCGCGGGTTGGGCGGCGTGGCCGATGGCCGCCACCAGGTCCCGCTTGTCCCATGGCTTGCTCAGTATGACGGCATCGGCAGGGATATCGCCATACTCGACCGTGAATCCGCTGACCAGAACCACCCGCATGTCCGGCCGCAGCAACCGGGCACGCCGCGCCAGTTCCACCCCCGACAGGCCGGGCATGACGATGTCGGAGACCAGCAGCGACAGCCCGTCGATCTGCTCCACCAGTTCCGCCGCCTCGTCGCCGCTCGCTGCCTCCACCACCGAGAATCCGAGGTCGACCAGCTGCTGGCGCATCACCTGCCGGACATCGTCATTGTCCTCCGCCACCAGCGCAAGCTGGCCGGACCAGCCGCTACCCAGGGGTTCGGCCGCCGCCGGTTCGGCATCGAGCAGACGCGCCACCGGCTCGGCGCGCGGCAACAGCAGGGTGACGACAGTCCCCTCCCCCGGCCGGCTGTCGATGCGCAGATAGCCGCGCGACTGCTTGACGAAGCCGTAGACCATCGACAGCCCCAGCCCCGATCCCAGCGCCTTGGTGGTGAAGAAGGGCTCCACCGCGCGGGCCAGCGCCTCCGGGGTGAAGCCGGTGCCGGTGTCCGTGACGCGGATTTCCAGGTAATCGTCGGGGCGAACCGGCTCGTCGAAGGACAGGGTGTCCTCCACCCGGCGGATACCGACCGCGATGTCGAGCCGGCCGCCGTTGGGCATGGCGTCGCGCGCATTGATGGCGAGGTTGACCAACGCGTTCTCCAGCTGGGTCTGGTCGGCGATAGTCCAGCATTCCCGCCCCTCCTCCGGCACGCCGATGGCGATGGAACTGGGGAAGGAGCGGCGCAGCAGCACCGCCATGTCGCGCAGCAGCCCGCACAGTTCGATCGGCTCCGGCTTCAGCGGTTGCTGGCGGGAAAAGGCGAGCAGCCGGGCGGTGATGTCGGCGCCGCGGCGGCCGGCACGCTGGGCCGGCTCCAGATAGGCGTCCAATCCCTTGACCGCGGCGTAGCGCTCGCGCGCCGCCGCGAGGTTGCCGATGATGATCGACAACAGGTTGTTGAAGTCGTGCGCCAGCCCGCCCGACAGCTGGCCGACCGCCTTCAGGCGTTGCGCCTCCACCAGCTGGCGTTCGGTCTGCTTCTCGTCGGTGATGTCCAGCGTCAGCACGAACAGGCCGGTGACGGCGCCGTCCTCCGCTCCACCCTCGCCACGATGGCCCTCGCCGCGATGGGGAATCAGCGTGGTCTTGGTGACGATGTCGCGGCCGTCGCGCGGAAAGGCGTATTCGAAGGTCACCACCTCCCCCGACAAACAGCGGTCGAGATGGGGGCGCAGCACCGCCATGGCGCGCTGGCCGACGACCGCGGCAACGTCGCGGCCGATCACTTCGGCCTTGTCGCGGCCGACCAGTTCGCCCCAGCGCAGGTTGGCGAAGGTCAGCCGCCCGTCGCGGTCCAACCCGGCGATGCAGGCGGGAATCGCATCCAGGATCACGCGCTGGCGCGTCTCCGCCTCCGCCAGCGCCGCGGTGCGGTCGCGCACGCGGCTGTCCAGCGTGGCGACGGTGTCGCGCAGTTGCCGGACCATCCCGTCGAAGGCGGAGGCCAGCAGCCCGATCTCGTCGCCGCGGCGGATGCCGCTCTGCGCGCCCAGGTCGCCGGCCCGCACCTGCACCGCGGTGTCGGCCAGCCGGCGTAGCGGCCGGACCAGACGTCCGACGGCGATGTAGCCCAGCAGGCTGCCCGCCGCCATCAGCGCCATGCCGATGGCGAGGATGCGGTTGCCCAGCACCACCGACGACCGCTGCAACTCGTCCACATAGACCGACGAGGCGATGTACCAGTCGAAGCCCTCGAAATGCCGGACCCAGCTGATCTTTTCGTAGGCGTAGTTGCCGGGATCGTCGGGCTTGTCCCACAGGTAGGTCAGCGGTTCCCCCCTGGCCGCGGCGGCTTTCAGATCCTCGGCGATCGGGCGGCCGGTGGCCGAGTTCAGCCGGTCGCCGAACGACGTGCCCTCGATGTTCGAATTCGGGTGGATGATCATCCGGTTCGCCGAATCGAAGATGTAGAGATAGCCGGTGCGGGCGATGCGCAGCTTGCGCAGGGCTTGGCGCAGATCCTCGATGGCCTCGGCCTTGCGCCGCTCCACCTCGGCGTCGACATCGGCGAGATAGGCGCCGGTGCCGACGATGATGCCGCGCCTGGACAGATCCTTGAAGAAGCTGAGCTTCGGCGCCCGCTCGTCGCCGTTGGGGCGCCACCACGGATAGGTCTGGAAGCCCTCCCCCTCCCGCTTGGCGGTGGCGACGATGGTGGGCAGGATATGGCGGCCCAGATTGTCGCGCAGATCGTCGGACTTCCGCCCCTGATAATCCGGCGAGGGATGCGACAGGATCACCGAGTCGTAGCCGATGGCCCAGACATAATCCCCGTTGCCGTAGCGGAAGGCGTGCAGCCCCTCCATCGCCTCGCGCTGCGCCTGCTCCGCCGTGATCTCGCCGCGGTCGGCGCGGGCGTGGACATGCTCGATATAGCCGACGGCCAGCTCCAGCACGTCGCGCAGGCGGGTCTTGTAGGACTCCACCGTGGTGCTGCGCTGTTCCTCCAGCCCGCCGCGGATGCGGCTGACCAGTTCGAATACGTTGTCGAGGATGGTGCGGCTGGCGTCGCGTTCGATCTCGTAGGCCTTCTCCTCGATGAAGGGGACGGAGAAGACATAGGCCGCCGCCGAAAACAGCCCGAGCGAGATCAGGATCGCCGAAAACAGCCGAAGGAACAGGGGCGAGCGGATCATTTTCCGGAGGGAGCGGCGGGATATGGGGATCGAAGGGCTCCCCTCCATCATTCCAGCTTCGCTGCCCCGGCTCAATCCGAATCGGTGAAATTGTTACCGGAATTGCGCTGAAACAATTCGTCATATTTCCGGGAAATTTGCGAAACAGTGTTTTGTTAGCCGGAAAACCATAAGCCCACGAGAGGGTATCACCCAAGGCATAACAAGGACGTTTAGCGTCTGGAGGAAACATGCACTCCCCCGCGAACACTCCGGTTTACGAACGGGTCCGCCGGAACCCCAAATTCCAGGAACTGGTCCGCCAGCGCAGCCGGCTGGCGCTGATCCTGTCGGCCATCGTCCTGGTCGGCTACTACAGCTTCATGATGGTGGTGGCCTTCGCGCCGGACATGCTGCACAAGCCGATGTCCGACGACTCGGCCCTCAGCGTCGGCTTCCCCATCGGGGCGGCGATCATCATCCTGTCCTGGCTGCTGACCGGCGTCTATTCCCATTTCGCCAACGGCCGCTTCCAGGACCTGACCGACGAGATCACGCGGGAGACGCTGCAATGACCGCCCGCCGGATCCTCCTGACGGCGGCTGCCGCCACCCTGTTCGCCCTGCCGGCGCTGGCCGCCGGCGACGTCGGGCAGCTGGAAAAGCAGCCGGTCAACCTGTCCGCCATCGGCATGTTCCTGGCCTTCGTCGTGATGACGCTGGGCATCACCTACTGGGCGGCCAGCCGCACCCGCTCGACCTCCGACTTCTACACCGCGGGCGGCGGCATCACCGGCTTCCAGAACGGGCTGGCGATCGCCGGCGACTACATGTCGGCCGCGACGCTGCTGGGCCTGTCGAGCCTGGTCTTCGCCAAGGGCTATGACGGCTTCGTCTATACCATCAGCTTCTTCGTCGGCTGGCCGATCATCCTGTTCCTGCTGGCGGAGCGGCTGCGCAACCTGGGCCACTTCACCTTCGCCGACATCGCCTCATACCGGCTGGACCAGGGCAAGATCCGCACCTTCGCCGCCATCGGCTCGCTGACGGTGGTGTGCTTCTACCTGATCGTCCAGATGGTCGGCGCCGGCCAGCTGATCAAGCTGCTGTTCGGGCTGGACTACAACGTCGCCGTGATCGTGGTCGGCGTGCTGATGGTGGTCTACGTCACCTTCGGCGGCATGATCGCCACCACCTGGGTGCAGATCATCAAGGCGGTGCTTCTGCTGGGCGCCGGCGTGATCCTGGCCTTCCTCGCCCTGTCGCGCTTCGGCTTCAGCCTGGAGGCCATCGCCAAGAGCGCCATCGCCTCGCACAAGGACGGTGTGAAGATCATGGGGCCGGGCACGCTGCTGGCCGACCCGGTGTCGGCGGTGTCGCTGTCGCTGGGCCTGCTGTTCGGCACCGCGGCCCTGCCGCACATCATGATGCGCTTCTTCACCGTCCCCAACGCGCGCGAGGCCCGCAAGTCGGTCTTCTACGCGTCGGGCTTCATCGGCTTCTTCTTCCTGATCGTCTGCGTGCTGGGCATGGCGGCGATCACCATCGTCGGCACCGATCCGCAGTTCTTCGAAGGCGGCAAGGTCGGCGGCAAGCTGATCGGCGGCGGCAACATGCCGGTGATGCATCTGGCCAAGGCGCTGGGCGGCGACCTGTTCCTCGGCTTCCTGTCGGCGGTCGCCTTCGCCACCATCCTGGCGGTGGTGTCGGGCCTGGCGCTTGCCGGCGCCTCCGCCATCGCGCACGACCTCTACGCCCGCGTCATCCGCAAGGGCGAGGCGACGGAGCGCGAGGAGATGCGCGTGTCCAAGATCGCGTCGCTGGTCCTGGGCGTGCTGGCCGTCGTGCTGGGCATTGCCTTCGAGAAGCAGAACGTCGCCTTCCTGGTCGGCCTGACCTTCGGCGTCGCGGCGTCGGTGAACTTCCCGGTGCTGATCCTGTCGATGTACTGGAAGGGGCTGACCACCCGCGGCGCGCTGGCGGGCGGCATCGCCGGCCTGATTTCCGCGGTGACGCTGGTGATCCTGTCGAATGCGGTGTGGGTCGTGGTTCTGAACAACCCGAAGCCGATCTTCCCGTACGAGCAGCCGGCCCTGTTCTCGATGACGCTGGCCTTCATCGTCACGATCATCGTGTCGAAGCTGGACAGCAGCGCGTCCGCCCGTGCCGAGCGCGACGCCTTCGAGGACCAGTTCGTCCGCTCCCAGACCGGCATCGGCGCCGCGGCTGCCGCGAAGCACTGACGGTCTGATTTTCCAACGGAAAGCGCCCTTCCCCACCCCGGGGGAGGGCGCTTTTCTTTTGTCAGCCCGCCGATACGCTGTTGTCCTTGCGGCGCGACAGCTGCACCTGGCCGTCCAGGCATTTGACGTAGCCGGTCTTGCCCGGCTTCAGCCCATCGAGAATCGTCACCAGCGCCCGCGGGATCGCAGCGAACTCCTTGGAGCCGCGCGACTGGCCGTTGTAGACGGCGATGTGCTTGCGCAGGTCCTCCTTGGACACCGGCTTTCCGTCATTCCCGATCATCCCGTCCGCCTTTCGCTCCGTTCACCGGAGACAGGCTTACGCCTGCATCCCATCGGCCGCAACCGGTTGGGCGACGCGCTCGGCGGGGAAGCGGATGGTGACGACGGTCCCGCGGCCCGGCTCGCTGTCGATGGACAGGCTGCCGCCATGCAGGGCCGTCAGGTCGCGGCAGATCGACAGGCCAAGCCCGGTACCGCCGAAGCGGCCGGGAATGCTGCTGTCGGCCTGCTGGAACGGCTCCAGGATGCGGGCCAGCGCGTCGGCGGGAATACCGATGCCGGTGTCGCGTACCGCGATGGCAAGTCCGCCGTTGGCCTCCAGCCCTGCCGTCACCGTCACCCGGCCGCCGCGCGGAGTGAACTTCACCGCGTTCGACAGCAGGTTCAGCAAGACCTGCCGCAGGGCACGCTCATCGGCCAGCAGCCTGGGCAGGCCGGGGGAGCAATCGACCGCCACCGCCACCCCGCCGGCATCGGCGGGGACCGCGGCCAGCGCCCGGCAGGTCTCGATGGCGTCGGCCGGCTCCAGCCAGCTTTCGTCCAGCGTGTAGCGCCCGGCCTCCAGCTTCGACATGTCCAGCACGTCGTTGATGAGGTCCAGAAGATGGCGCCCGCTGTTCTGCACATGGCGCGCATAGTCGTGGTAGCGCGGGCTGCCCAGCGGTCCGAACAGCTCGTGCAGCATGATGTCCGAAAAGCCGATGATGGCGTTCAGCGGCGTGCGCAGCTCGTGGCTCATGGTCGCCAGGAAGGCGCTCTTGGCGCGGTTGGCGGCCTCCGCCTGGTCGAGCGCGGCGGCGAGCCGTTCCGCCGCCTCCACCCGTTCGGTGATGTCGCGCGCCTCCACCACCAGCACGGTCACGGCGCCCCGGTCGTCGAAGACCGGCTTGATCGTCACATCCATCACCCGGGTAACGCCGTCGGCGATCACGTCGGTCTCATAGCGGACGAGTCGGCCGGACGCCGCCTTTCCGATCGATTGGCGGAAGGACTCGGCCAGTTCGCCGGTCCGGGCCCAGCCGCGGAACTCCCAGGCGCGGCGCCCGATCAGCGCCTCCGCCGGCAACCCGGCCAGGGCGCAGGCCGGCCGGTTCAAGGCCAGCACCCGCCCGTCGGGGGACAGCAACCCCATGATCTGGAAACTGCTGTCGAACAACGCCTGCGACCGGCGTTCGCTTGACCGCAGCGCCTGTGTCGTCGTCTCCAGCCGGCCGAGCTGCCGCAAGGCCAGCAAGGCCAGGAGCGTGACCACCACCGACACCGCGGCGGTTTCCAGGACGCGTTTCCAGCGGTCGGCATACCAGCCGGCCAGCACATCGTCGGCGCTGATGCGGACATAGACGTAGAGCGGCAAGTCCGCCACGCGACGGACCGTACCGATGCGATCACGCCCTTCCGACGGATCGAAACCGGACAGAGTCTTCGCGCTTTCCCCGCCGGAGAGGCGCGGCAGGACGGAGGCGAAGACGGCACGGTCGTTGTCCAGAAGCTCACTCGGCCGCGAATAGGCCAGGACCACACCGTCCTCGCCATACAGCAGAATGATGCTGCGCGGGCCGATGTCCTGCGTGGCGTAGAGCCGGGCGAAGCGGTCGAGGTCGAGCACTGCCACGGCCACGCCGCTGCCGTTGGCAAGCGGCCGGACAAGGGCGGCGCGCCAGCCCCCGCCGGGCCCCCGGTAAGGGCCGGCGAAGGCAGCCGATCCGGTGCGCGCCGCCTCGGCCGGCGGGGTTCCGGCAAGGGAGGTTTGGGCATCCAGCCCTGCAGCCTCCCTGACCCGCCCATCCGGTTCCACCACCAGCAGGCTGCGCAGCGCCAGCCCCGGACCAGCCTCCGGCCCTGAAAAAGCAGCGGTGTCAGCCAGCAGATGGGCGGGGATCCGCCCGTCTTCGGCAATTGCATAGAGAGCGCGGCGGGCAACGACGAGGATGCGGCGGGCATCCTCCTCCAGCAGGCGTGACAGGTTGGCGGTCTGGCGCAGGCCGTCCTGAAGCGCCCGGTCGCGCGCACGCTCCAGATCGGCGTAGGCCACCAGCCAGAAGCCGGCGATAACCGCCGCGAGCAGGCCAATGCGCATGCCGGCCACCGGCGACAGGGACAACGCGCCTGATCGCAACTGCCGCCACCATCCGCGCGCGGCGCCGGCCGGTTCGGAGAAATCCGTCAAAGGCAAGAGTCCGCCGCAGCTGAATTCCAGAGAACGTCAAGCCGGTTAGGCCGGACGCGGCAAACTGTAGCATGCCCTGCCGGGTGATTTCACGTTCGCGCACTCCTGATGCGGGTGGGAACTTATGGGCGGCGGGCGGCACCGGGATGCCGGTGCGGGAAAAGTTTGGCTCGACAAAGCCGACGGCCCGCGCTTCTCTGCCCCTCAACCATGGGGAGGAGGGTCCGGGCCGGCATGCTTGAGGATTACGTCAACAGCCCGCTTCTGGGGCTTATGCTGTTCCAACTTGCCATCGTCTGGCCAATGGCACGCATCCTGCGCCGGGCGGGCTTCTCGCCCCTGTGGGCGTTGTTCGCACTGCTGCCGCTGGGTCATGTGGTCGCGATCGGCGTCATGGCGCACAGCCGCTGGCCGGTGTTGCCGGTGCGCGAAGCCCGCAAGGTCAAGGCGCGGAGGACGGCATGACGGACACCATCATCCATCTGGGCTTCTGGGAACTGCTGATCGGCTCGATCGTCACGACCTATACGCTGATCGCCGGCGGCTGGGTGCTGGCGAAGGCCGGACGCAGCCCGCTGTGGATCCTGCTGCTGCTGTTCCCGTACCTGAACGTGGTGGCCGTCTGGGTCTTCGCCTATATGCGCTGGCCCTTCGTCGACCGCCCCTCCAGCCCGAGCGTGCCGGACGGCGAGCGCTGAGCGCCTGCCGGTGCTGAACGGCCGGCAGGATCAAGCCGGCAGGATCAGGCCGTACGGTCGTCCTCGATCAGGCGGACGATCACGTCGACACGGGCGACGCGGGTGCCGGCCGGGGCGGTGGGCAGGTTCTGCACCACCAGGCGGTCGGCCGGGATATCCTCGAGCCGGCCGGTGGACTCGACGAAGAAATGATGATGGTCGCTGGTGTTGGTGTCGAAATAGGACTTGCCGGCCTCCACCACCACCTCGCGCAGCAGACCGGCGGAGGTGAACTGGTTCAGCGTGTTGTAGACGGTCGCCAGCGACACCGGCAGGTCGGCGGCAAGCGCCTCGCCATGCAGCTGTTCCGCGGTGACGTGCCGGTCGCAGCCTTCGAACAGCAGCCGGGCAAGGCCGAGGCGCTGGCGGGTCGGGCGCAGCCCGGCGCCGTTCAGCCGGTCGAGGGCTCGCTTGAATGGGCGTTCGGCGGTCATCATGGGCGCGGCACCCGTACGGTCGACACAGGGGCGGACACGAAGGTCCAGGACAGGACCGCGGCACTAGGCCGCAGACCGTTCAACTGTAAAACCATTCGGAAAGGCGGCGCAAGTTATTGTCGCACCGACGTCAACCTAGCAGGCGTCAACCGGAGCGGCGCCAGCCGGATCGCTCCAATGCAAAGGCCGCCGGCAGTAACCTGCCGGCGGCCCTGTCGGTCCGGGATCGTGGCCGGTCAGTAACCGGTGGCGATCCGCTCCACGAGCTGCTTCACCGTCGGGATGAAGCCGTCATTGTAGTAGGGATCGCTGGCGAAGCGGTAGGCGTTGTGCCCCGCGAACATCAGCTGGTTCTCACAGTCGTCGGTGTGGCTGACCGCCTGAAGCGTCTTCTGGATGCAGAAGGAGCGCGGATCGGCGCGCTTGCCCGTCGTCCCTTCCTCGTTCTGCGCCCAGTTGGAGAAGCCGCAGGCCGACAGGCAGCCCATGCAGTCGACCTGATCGTGCAGGATCTTTTCCGACTGCTGGGGGGTGACGAAGACCAGCGTGCTGTCCGGCGTCTTCAGCGCGGTGGTGAAGCCCTGGGACAGCCAGCCTTCGGCGCGCTGCTTGTCGCTTTCGGTCACGTAGACCGGGCGGCCGCGCGGACCGACCGGGAATTCGGCCGAATGCTCGCCCACCGGCTTGGACAGATAGGCGACCTGGCGCTCCGACCGGGCCATCAGGTCCAGCAGGAAGGGGTTCTTCACCGCCGACGAATAGAAGCCGGTGGGAGAGAAGCGGTTCAGGAAGACATCGCCCGCCTGCAGCGCGACCAGCTTGCGCTTCCACGCCATGGAGATCGGGCTCTCCTGGGTCAGCAGCGGACGGGTGCCGAACTGGAAGGCGATCGGCCCCAGGTCCGGGTTGTCGATCCAGTCCTCCCACTCCGACAGCCACCAGACGCCGCCCGCCATCACGATGGGGGTGTCGTTCAGGCCGAAGCTGTTCATCATCTGGCGCAGGGCCAGGACGCGGGGGAACGGATCCTCCGGCTTCTGCGGGTCTTCGGAGTTGGACAGGCCGTTGTGGCCGCCGGCCAGCCACGGATCCTCGTAGACCACGCCGCCCAGATGTTCGCGGAACTTGTGGTAGGCGCGCAGCCACAGCGCACGGAAGGCGCGGGCCGACGACACGATCGGGTAGTAATGGACGCCGTAGCGCACCGCGATCTCGGCAACCTTGTAGGGCATGCCGGCGCCGCAGGTGACGCCGTGGATCAGGCCCTGCGAGCCTTCCAGCACGCCGTGCAGGATGTGCTCCGCTCCGCCCATTTCCCACAGGACGTTCATGTGGATGCGGCCTTGGCCGTTCGACGTCTCGTGCGCGATGCGCGCCTGGGCGATGCCGCCCTCGATGCCGAAGGCGATCAGCTCGTTGTGGCGCTCGCGCCGGGTCTTGCCCTTGTAGATCTGCGGCAGAAGGTTGCCGTTCTCATCGTAGCTGTCGGCGTTGACACCCGAAAAGGTGCCAATCCCGCCGGCTGCCGCCCAGGCGCCGGAGCTTTCGCCGTTGGATACGGCAATACCCTTGCCACCCTCGACGAGCGGCAAAACCTCCCGGCCGGACATCTGCAACGGCTTCAACGCCTTCAACGAACCCTCCAAAGACCGAACGTGGCGCCCTTCGGGACACCGGATCAAAAGCGGCGGACAACCAGACGACGAAAAGCTCCGCCGGAATCCACGTGGGTTCCGGCGGGATCGCCAACGCGGTTCTATATATGAGGAATTGGCCCGCCCTACGAGCGGATTCAGCCCCTCGCGCAAAAAACGTTCACGATTTGCCGCAGTTGCGAACGGAAGCGTCAGCGTGTCGACCGTTCCTCCGGCACATCGTCAGGCATGCCTGTGAGACATGCCCCCAAGACATGCACCGTCAGGCATCCGCACCCAACTCCCGCGCCAGACGGCCCGGTGCGTCGGTGAAGACTGCGGATACCCCCCAGCCGAACAGCGTTCGCGCCCGGTCGGCATCGTTGACGGTATAGCTCAGCACCGGCCGTCCGGTGGCGCGGTATTCCGCCACACTGTCGGCCGTCTGGCGCTTCTGGTCGACATTCAGGGTCGCCGCCCCAATGCGGTCGGCGATGGCCGCCCAGTCGGCAGGCGGATCCCACAGCAGGTAGCCGCGGGGAATTTCCGGCCACAAGCGCTGCGCAACCTCCAGGCAGGGGACCTCGAAGCTGGACAGCAGAAGCGGCCGGTCGGACGGCCAAAGCGGACGCAGGGTGTTCAGCGCCACCTCCGCCGTGATCTCCTCCTGCCCCGGATAGGGCTTGATCTCCAGGTTCAGGCCGAGGCCGAGGTCGCGGATCAGCGCCACCGCCTCTTCCAGCGTCGGCACCTGTTCTCCGACGAAACCGGCATCGAACCAGCGCCCGGCGTCGAGCTGCCGGAGGTCCGCCAGATCCATGAGCGGCACCGGGCCGGTGCCGGTGGTGGTGCGGTCCAGCGTGTCGTCGTGGATCAGCACCGGGCGCTGGTCGCGGGTCAGCATGACATCCACCTCCACCCAGCGGGCGCCCTGGCGGGCGGCCTCCCGGATCGAGGCGAGCGTGTTTTCCGGCGCATTTTCCTTGGCGCCGCGATGGCCGATCAGGCGGGGAAGAGTCGACAGCATGGGTCTCGCAGGAGTAAGAGCGGTCGCTTTCCTACATGACCCATTCCGTCGAGACGGGAAAGAGCGATGAAGGCCCTGCACAGCGTTTCCGATCTGGTGGCCGCCGGGCTGATGACGCCGGAGGCGGGCGACGCCGTGCGTACGGTCGCCGACCGCTACGCCGTGGCACTGACCCCGTACCTGCGGGAGACGCTGGCCGGACGTACGGATCCGCAGGACCCGCTCTATACGCAGTACGTCCCCTCCCCTGCCGAGGCGTACAGCACGCCGGAAGAGCTGGAAGACCCCATCGGCGACGTGGCGCGCAGCCCGGTGAAGGGCATCGTCCACCGCTATCCCGACCGGGTGCTGCTGAAGCCGCTGCATGCCTGCGCCGTCTATTGCCGCTTCTGCTTCCGCCGCGAGATGGTGGGTCCGGGCGGCGAGGCGCTGACCGCCGACGAGTTGGACGCCGCCCTCGCCTATATCCGCGACCATCAGGAGGTGTGGGAGGTCGTCATCACCGGCGGCGACCCCCTGCTGCTGTCGCCGCGCCGGCTGCGCGGGATCGTCCAGGCACTGTCGGCCATGCCCCATGTCGGGGTCGTCCGCCTGCACAGCCGCATCCCCGCCGCCGATCCCGACCGGGTCACACCCGAACTGGTCGAAGCGTTGATCGCCTCCGACCTCGCCACCTGGGTCGCCGTCCACATCAACCATGCCGACGAGCTGACCCCGCCGGTGCGCACCGCTCTCGCCCGATTGGTTGAAGCCGGCATCCCCCTGGTCGGCCAGACCGTGCTGCTCAAGGGCATCAACGACAGCCACGCGGCACTGGAGGCCCTGTTCCGCGGGATGGTGCGCAACCGGGTGAAGCCCTATTACCTGCACCACCCCGACCTTGCCGCCGGCACCAGCCATTTCCGCCCGACCCTGGCGGAGGGGCAGGCGCTGGTGACCGGCCTGCGGGGGCGGCTGTCCGGCCTGTGCCAGCCGACTTATGTCCTCGACATCCCCGGCGGCCACGGCAAGGCCCCCGCCGCCCCGGCCTGGATCGAAGAGCAGGAAGACGGGACCTATGAGGTGACCGACTTCACCGGCCGGGTCCACGGCTATCGGGGCTGAGCGTCGGCTCTCAAATCGCCTCCGCTCCCAGCGCCGCGACCCAATGGGCAACCCGCGCCTTCATTGCAGCGGCGCGGGCGAAGGCAAGCTCCTCGTCCTCCAACCGCTCGACGATCTCAAAGGTCAGCGAATCGGCGCCATGGGCGTTCCATGCCGCCTGCAGGCTGCGGTGCGGACAGCCGCCCATTTTCAACTGGAACCAAAGCCGGTTCTGGATCTTGTCGAGATCGGGCGCGCCGCCCACCCACACCGCACCGGCAGCCCCACAGCGGACGGCGAACACGCCGGTCACGCTCTTGCGCTCCTTGTAGGCCGCCACCGCCGCCTTGCGACCCTCTTTGCCAACCATGTCCACCCTCACCGCATGCATCATCGCTCCCGAGTGGTTATACCCGGGTGATATTCGGCGCAAGGTTTTTATCCGGGTATTATCCCCAGAGGGCCGGGGTGCCGAACAGCGGATCGGGATTGATCAGGGCGTTGTGGATGCCGACGACCGACGCGAAGCCGGTCCACAGAATCAGCGGCGTCCAGATCAGCGCGATGCTGCGGTCGTCCCGCGCCACCAGCGCGATGCAGATGGACGTGATGATGAAGAAGGACACCGTCCAGGCCGCGGCGAGGATCGAGCTGCCCAGCGTGAAGTAGACGAGGCTGAAGGTGGCGTAGATCACCCAGGTCACCGCCTGAAGCCCGATCAGCAGGCCGCGGTCGCGGATTCGCCGCGCCGGGTTCAGCAGGCGGATGTCGCCCCAGATCTGGAAGACGTTCAGCGTGAACCACATCACCGGAAACGCCCAGCCCGGCGGCTGCAGCGGCGATGGCTGGTGCCCGGCGAAGGGCTGGCCGCCACGCTCGACGAAGCCCCAGGCATTGACGATGACCCAGAACAGCAGCGGTTGCCACCAGCGAACCCGGAAGGGGGCGGGCGGTGGCGCGGTGTATGTGGCGTGGCTCATGCCCCGCGAGATAGCGCGCGGCGCCTTATGGTCAAGTCAGCGCCCTTTCAGCGCCGCGCCCCCAGAGAGGCCAGCTGGAACAGCACGCGGGCGCACAGGGTCTCGTCCGGCATGTTGGTGCGCTTGCAGTCGGCTTCGGCGTCGACCAGCCGCTCCAGCGCCTGACGGACATGGCCGGGCGACCAGTGGCGGGCCTGTCTGACCAGCCGGGTCTTCAGCTTGAAGAAGACCGGCGGGCGCAGCGACTCGACAGCGGCCTCCGGCGACTTGCCGGCGGCGACTTGGGCGCAGAGCAGCTGCAGGCGCTGGAAATGGCGCTGGGCACCGCGCAGGATCGGCACCGGCGAGGTCCCCTCGGCGAACAGCCGCGCCAGCGAGCGGTCGAGCGTCGCAAAGTCGCCCTCCGCCGCCGCCCATACCGGCTCGTCCATCGACAGGGCGGCGCTGTCGCCGATGCAAGCCTGGGCATCCTCCAGCCGCACGCGCTTCGCGTCGCCCATATAGAGCGCCAGCTTCTCCGCCTCGCCGCGGGCAACCATCCGGTCGCCGACGAGGTTGGCTGCCAGGAAGCTCAGCGCGTCGGGATCGGCGGTCAGGCCATGGCCGTGCAGGATGTCGGCAATGACCCGGCCGAGCGATGCCTCCTCCTCCACATAGCAGGGAATGGCGGCGGCGCCGTCGGCGCCTTCGAACAGAAGCCGCAGCTTGGAGCGGGCCGAGAGGTCGCCCGACTCGACCACCACGAGGCTGTCGCCCGGCGGCGGGTTTTCGAGAAAGGCGGTGAAGGCGGCCGTGCTGTTGTCCTCGGCGTCGCGGACGCGGATCAGGCGCCGGCCGCCGGTGAAGGAGATCGCCGCAGCCTCGTCGGCCAGCCGCGCCGGATCGTCGGCCAGCGCGCGGCCCAGGAATTCGGCAACCCGGAAGGGATCGGACAGGTCCGGCACCACCGTCTTGCCCAGCGTCTGGGCACGGTCGCGCACGAGGCCCGAATCGGGGCCATAAAGCAGCACCGCCCGGACCTTGGGGTCCGGGCTGCGCAGGAAACCATCGATCGCCTTGGGCTGAAGCTTCACCCGAACACCTCCCGCCGGTCAGGACCCGCGGCCGAGATGCATGGCGACGCGGGTGGTGATGTCGTTGGAGATGTCCTCGAGCGCCCGGTCATAGGCGTTCTGCACCGTCACGATGGCGGCGTAGTGCTGCTCCAGCGTGTTGTAGCTGATCATCGACCGAGAGCTGGACTGGAACACAACCTGCCCGGTCTGGGTGTCGGTCAGCCGGTAGGGCGCATTGACCAGCAGCTGGGCGCGCACCGCGGTGGCATCCTTCTGCAGGGCCAGCTTCTGCTCCGAAGCCGACAGCGCCACGTCCAGCCGGTAGCGCGGATTGCTCGGCCGCTCCGACGGATAGAAGTTGTCGATCAGCAGGTTGCGGAGCTTCTGCCCTTCCCGGTCGGGGATCGACGCGATGTCGACCTCCATCAGCCGGTCCGCCGCCGCGGCTCCGACACCCTTGCCGCCATAAAGCGGCTGGAAACCGCATCCCGACAGGGACACGGCGGACAGGCCGAGCGCGAGGGCGAACAGCCCCCGCGCAACGGTCTGCCGGATCGGGCTCCGGCGGAACGGGCCCCGTGGGAACGATCTGGGATCAGACGACGACATTGATCACCCGGTTCGGGACGACGATGACCTTGCGGGCCGGCTTGCCGTCCATGGCACGCTGGACGTTGGCATCGGCCAGCGCCGCCTGCTCGGCCGCATCCTTGTCCATGTCGCGCGGCAGTTCCAGCGTGGCGCGCAGCTTGCCGTTGACCTGGACCGCGACCTTGACGCTGTCCTCCACCACCAGGGCGGAGTCGGCCTCCGGCCAGGGCTGGTCGGCCAGCAGCGTGGTGTGACCCAGCTGGGCCCACAGCTCTTCGCCCAGATGCGGCATCATCGGACCGACGAGACGGACCAGCGACTCGAACCCCTCGCGCAGGACCCAGGCCTCGCCCTCGCCCTTGCCGTCCAATTCGCCGAGCGCGTTGGACAGCTCGCGGACGCGGGCGACCGCCTTGTTGAAGCGGAACTTGTCCAGATCCTCAGACACGCCGGCGATGGTCTTGTGGACCAGACGGCGGGCGGCCTCGGCCTTCGGGCCGAGCGACTCGGGGCTAGGCGTGCCGGCGGCGGGCAGCTCAACCGGCGCCTCGGTCACCATCCGCCACAAGCGGTTGATGTAGCGCCAGGCGCCGTCGATGCCGGACTCGGTCCATTCCAGGTCGCGTTCCGGCGGGCTGTCGGACAGCATGAACAGGCGGGCGGCGTCGGCGCCGTAGGTGCCGATGATGTGCGCCGGGTCCACCACATTCTTCTTGGACTTCGACATCTTCTCGACGCGGCCGACATTGACCGGCGCGCCGCTGTCGGCCCGGACCCACTCGCCCTTGTCGTTCCTGGTCAGGTCCGTCGGTGCCAGCCAGGCGCCGGTGCCGGCATCCTTGTAGGTCTCGTGGTTGACCATGCCCTGGGTGAACAGGCCGGTGAACGGCTCGTCCAGGTTCAGGTAGCCGCAGGTCTTCAGCGCGCGCGTCCAGAAGCGGCTGTAGAGCAGGTGCAGGACCGCATGCTCGATGCCGCCGATATACTGGTCGACGCCCAGCCAGTAATCGACGGACTCGCGGGTGAATGCCGCATCCTCGGACTT
The DNA here is from genome assembly GCF_977007025.2 of Azospirillum largimobile. Lineage (NCBI taxonomy): Bacteria > Pseudomonadati > Pseudomonadota > Alphaproteobacteria > Rhodospirillales > Azospirillaceae > Azospirillum > Azospirillum largimobile. The sequence continues at coordinate 53,807 of NZ_CDRMUA020000001.1, read as the reverse complement.
CGGCGAGCAGAAGCGGGCGAAATACCAGGACGACTCGATGAAGGTGTCGAAGGTGTCCGTCTCGCGTAGCGCCGGCTTGCCGCAGGTCGGGCAGTTGGTGTGCTTCCAGGTCGGGTGGTGGGCCAGCGGGTTGCCGGGCTTGTCGAAGGTCACATCCTCCGGCAGCACGACCGGCAGCTGGTCGTCCGGAACCGGGACGATGCCGCAAGATTCGCAGTGGATGACCGGGATCGGGCAGCCCCAATAGCGCTGGCGCGACACGCCCCAGTCGCGCAGGCGGTACTGGGTGGTGCGCTCGCCCTGGCCCGCCGCCTCCAGCCGCTTGCCGGCTTCCTCCTTCGCCGACTCGGTGTCGAGTCCGTCGAGGAAGGCGGAATTCCGCAGCACGCCGGGGCCGGTGTAGGCCTCGGTCCCGACCTCGAACGCGGCCGGGTCGGCATCGGCGGGGATCACCACCGGACGGACCGGCAGGTTGTACTTGCGGGCGAAATCCAGGTCGCGCTGGTCATGCGCCGGGCAGGCGAAGATCGCGCCCGTGCCGTATTCCATCAGCACGAAGTTGGCGACATAGACCGGCAGCTCCCACGACGAATCGAAGGGATGCACGACCTTCAGGCCGGTATCGAAGCCGCGCTTCTCCGCCGTCTCGATCGCTTCCTCGCTGGTGCCCAGCCGGTTGCACTCGGCGATGAACTCGGCCAGTTCCGGGCTGGACGCGGCCAGTTCGGCCGCCAGCGGGTGATTCGGGGAGATCGCGGCGAAGGAGGCGCCGAACAGCGTGTCGGGCCGGGTGGTGAAGACCTCCAGCTCGTCCTCGCGCCCCTTGATGCGGAAGCGGAAACGGACGCCGGTGGACTTGCCGATCCAGTTCTCCTGCATGATGCGGACACGCTCGGGCCAGCGGTCCAGCGTCTCCAGGCCCTTCAGCAGGTCTTCGGCATAGGCGGTGATCTTCAGGAACCACTGCGACAGCTTGCGCTTTTCCACCAGCGCGCCGGTGCGCCAGCCGCGGCCGTCGATCACCTGCTCGTTGGCGAGAACGGTGTTGTCCACCGGGTCCCAGTTCACCCAGGATTCCTTGCGATAGGCCAGGCCGGCCTTCAGGAAATCCAGGAACATCTTCTGCTCGTGGCGGTAATACTCCACGTCGCAGGTGGCGATCTCGCGGTCCCAGTCGATGGACAGGCCCATCGTCTTCAGCTGCCCGCGCATGGTCGCGATGTTCTCGCGCGTCCAGGCGGCGGGATGGACCTTCTTCTCCAGCGCGGCATTCTCGGCCGGCAGGCCGAAGGCGTCCCAGCCCATCGGGTGCAGGACGTTGAATCCCTTGGCGCGCTTGAAGCGCGCGATCACGTCGCCGATGGTGTAGTTGCGGACGTGACCCATGTGGATGCGCCCCGACGGATAGGGGAACATCTCCAGCACATAGTATTTGGGCCGGGAGGCGTCCTCGCGCGCGGTGAAACAGCCCTTGCCGTCCCACACGCCCTGCCACTTCGCCTCGGTTTCCTTGACATTATAACGCGACATGAGCGCGACGCCGTTTTCCGTTGTACCAGATGCTCGAAGACTTGCCCGACAGTCGGACCGGCCTTGAGGACCGCCTTGAGGAGCGCCTCGGGCCGGCCGCCGCGTCAGCGGGCGGCGGCGTTCTGCGACACGCGAAGCTGCCGGGCGCGGGTCAGCACCGCATCCTCCAGCTGGCCGGCGGTCTCCGGACCGACGTTGATGTCGCGCCAGTCGTTGCCCGTCCGCTGCTGCTTGAACACCGAAACCCGAACGCCGTCGGCCCGCAGCTGGCGGTCCATGATGTAGAGGTTGACCTTGAAGCGCTCGTTCGGCGAATCGGGCGGGGTGTACCAGTCGGTCAGGATCACGCCGCCGAACGGATCGGCCGAGGCGATCGGCATGAAGGAGAGCGTGTCGAGCGAGGCGCGCCACAGGAAGCTGTTGACGCCGATGCCGCCGGCACTGTCCTGGTCGCCACCGCGCTTGTTCTTGCCGAACAGGTTCAGGCCGCCGTCGGTGCCGAGCAGGCTGCCGAACTTGTAGTCCTTGTTCTTCATCTGCTCTTCGACGGTTTCGGTCTTGCCGCCCCAGCTTGCGCAGCCGGCGATCGAAACGGAAGCCGCGAGCAGTACAGGGACAAGGCGAAGGGCGGTCGAACGGCGCATGGTCGGGAACCCGGTTCAGAAAAGGGGTTGCCGCGCGCGAGTCACGCGCGGAATGCCGGTGAACAGACCATAAGTGGACGGCACCACGCAACACCGGATGCGTCTTTGCCCCGCCCCGCCACAACAGGACGACAACAGTCCGCCCCCGCCCTGCTCGACTGTGGCGGGCCGGCCGGAGCCCCCCTTCTTAGTGTGCTCCGTGCGACACACTGTCCCCCCAATGCAGCAATCGCGGAGATTTGCCGCTTGCTGGCAAGGGCGGGGGTGCGTACGAAAGTCTCAGCCAGGACGTCAACCAGGCTGAAACATCTGCTGCCAGGATGGAGGCAACAATCATGAACCGTTATCTGCTGGCCGGCGCTGCCGCCGCTGCTCTCGCTCTCGGTGCTGGCGCTGCCAATGCCCAGGCCAAGTTCGAAGTCAAGGTTGGCGGCGACGCCTACTTCGAAGCCGGCTACGTCGATCAGGATCTGGACGCCGGCCTGCGCTCGACCGAGTTCCGCAACCGTCTGCGCATCAACATCATCCCGTCCGCCAAGGCCGACAACGGCCTGGAGTACGGTGCCCGTCTGCGCTTCCGTGCGAACGCCGGCGCCAACAACGGCCGCACCACCGACGCTGACCGCGCGTACATCTTCGCGCAGGGCACCTTCGGCCAGGTCCGCCTGGGCGTGACCAACTCCTTCAACGACGAGACCTACGTCTCGGCCCCGACCGACTACCTGCCGCTCGGCCTGGTCGATCAGGTCCAGAACTGGTTCGGCCCGAACACCAACATCGGTGGCAACGGCCCGGCCTCGACCGTTACCGGCAACAGCATCATTTGGCCGTCGCTGAACGCCGATGCCAACGCCACCAAGATCGTCTACTTCTCGCCGCGTTTCGCCGGTCTGCAGCTGGGCGCCAGCTACACCCCGCGTAACGACAGCTCGCACACCGACGTGAACCGTACCGACACCATCGGCACCTTCGCGGCCGGCGGCAACGGCACCTACCAGGACATGGTGGAAGTCGGCGCCAACTACAACAACACCTTCGGCGGCGTGACGGTCAAGGCCAGCGCCGGCTACATGTGGGGTGAGGCCGTCGGCAACGTCGCCGGCTCCAACTACAAGGACCTGAACGGCTGGCAGGCCGGTGCCACCGTCGGCTACGCTGGCTTCAGCGTCGGCGGCAGCTACACCGACTACGGCAAGTCGGGCCTGAACGACCGCGCCGGTCTGTTCACCGAGAACACCCGTAACTGGGTTGTCGGTGCTCAGTACACCACCGGCCCGATCGTCGTCGGCGCCAACTACAAGAACGGCAAGGACGCCGGCTCGGTGGCCCTGCGTGGCGACCGCGAGCTGCAGGTCTACGAAATCGGCGTCGGCTACACCGTCGCTCCGGGTCTGACCCTGCAGGCCCAGTACGACTACTTCGACCTGGACGCCGAGACCTCGGCTCTCAGCGACAAGGGCAACGTCGTGCTGGTCCGCTCGATCCTGGCGTTCTAATCGGTCTTCCGATCAGACGTCCGGCAACGGACAAGAAGGGCGGTGGCTTCGGCCACCGCCTTTTTTCTTGCGCATTTTTCAGGCAAGCCGCCTAAAATCAGGGCTGCGAATGTACCAAAAAATCGGCATGCTCTAATTTCTGTTATATATCAACGGGTTGTTTGTGTGCTTTTGTTGCAACTGTGTTGCGGACGCGTGGGAGCGCTGCAGTTTGCCTCTTGCCGGCCGAAACAGCGCGCGGTTAAGTCATAGCTACAAAGACAACCGCGCGCTCCCGCTCATACGGGGCGTACGCACAAGGATGGACAATCCATGAAGCGCTCTCTCGTCATCGGCTGCGCCGCCGTTGCCCTCGCCGCCGGCTGCGGCACCGCCTCGGCCCAGTCCAAGTCCAAGTTCGACGTCCTGATGGGCGGCGACGCCTTCTTCCAGGGCGCCTACGTCGACCAGGACGACGACAACGGCCTGCGCCAGACCGAGTTCTCCAACCGCTTCCGCCTGACCATCACGCCGACCGCCAAGGCCGACAACGGCCTGGAATACGGCGCCCGCCTGCGCCTGCGCGCCGCCGGCGGCACCAGCAACGTCCGCACCACCGACGCCGACCGCGCGTTCATCTTCGTGAACGGCACTTTCGGTTCGGTGCAGGCCGGCGTGACCAACGGCCCGTCGGACGACTGGGGCGTCATCGGTCCGAATGTCGACGGCATCTCGGGCAGCCCGGACGGCTTCTACGCCAACTACTACGGCGTCACCTCGCTGCCGTACGTGACCGGTTCGCTGCGCACGCTGGAGTCGGGCGACGCCAGCACCAAGTTCGTCTACACCACCCCGAGCTTCGCCGGCTTCAAGGTGTCTGCCGCCTACACGCCGACCTACGGCAGCAGCAACACCGACGTGAACCGCCGCAAGAACGTCACCTACAACGACATGGGCGAAATCCAGGCCGGCTATAAGGGTGAGTTCGGCGGCTTCGGCGTGGAGGCGAGCGTCGCCTACCAGTTCGCCGAAGCTCCGTCGGGCTTCGAGGATCTGTCGTCGGTCCACACCGGCGCGACCCTGACCTACGGCGCCTTCGCCATCGGCGGCAGCTATGCCTTCAGCGGCGACAGCGGCTACGCCAAGGGCCACCGCGGCGTCGACGACAACCAGATCTGGCTGGTCGGTGCCCAGTACACCCTGGGTCCGGTCATCCTGGCCGCCACCTACACCGACGCCAAGGGCGCCAATGTCGGCAGCGGTGCCGCCACCGCGGCCGATTATGCCCGCGCCCACATCTACCAGGCCGGCGTGACCTACACCGTCGCCCCGGGCCTGACCACGGGCCTGGAGTACAGCTACGTCGACAACAAGTCGGGCGGCGTGAACAACGACGCCAACATCGTTCTGTGGGACACCCGCTTCTCCTTCTAAGGGGCGGGCTTTCTGGCAGCAAACGCGAGGGCGGCGGAGAAATCCGCCGCCTCTTTTTATGTCCGCTCCGGCGGACTTTTTCATCTGCGCAGCCCAGGCGGCGAGGCTTCGCTACATGGCGACCATTCGATCGAAGCAGAGCTTCCGCTTCCCTTAGATATATCCTTTTACAAGGACCTCACTGCCGCCCCCCCACCAAGTTGATTACCCCGTTCGAGTGGCATTGCAGTGACAATAAATGAAGTCGCCATTGGAACGGGAGTGGTTACTTAGCAACCTAAGCAACATGATCCGGGATTCCGTGTTTTCCGCGCAACTGCGGCCGGGATGCGAAGACTGTCCGTCTCTTTGCCACTTGCCGGCCTGACGGGTGCGGGATTAAGTCATGGGATACAAAGACACCGCTGGCACCCCGGGATCGCAATCAGGACCGCCGGGATGCATGCATCAAGGATGACATCCATGAAGCGTTCTCTCGTCATCGGCTGCGCCGCTGTTGCCCTCGCCGCCGGCTGCGGCACCGCCTCGGCCCAGTCGAAGTTCGACATCCTGCTGGGTGGCGACGCCTACTTCCAGGGCGCCTACGTCGACCAGGACATCGACACCGGCCTGCGCCAGACCGAGTTCGCCAACCGCTTCCGCCTGACCATCACGCCAACGGCCAAGTCCGACAACGGCCTGGAATACGGCGCCCGCCTGCGCCTGCGCGCCGCCGGCGGCACCGGCAACAACCGCAACACCGACAGCGACCGCGCGTTCATCTTCGTGAACGGCAGCTTCGGCACGATCCAGGCTGGCGTGATCAACGGTCTGTCGGACGAATACGGCATCATCGGCCCGAACGTCGAAGGCATCGAAGGGTCGCCGGACGCCCAGTACCTGAACTACTACGTCAACGCCAACGGCGCGCCCTATGTGCTGGGCAGCCTGCGCACGCTGGAGTCGGGCGACGCCAGCTCCAAGATCATCTACCTGTCGCCGAGCTTCTCCGGCTTCCAGGTCGGTGCCGCCTACACGCCGACCTACGGCAGCAGCAACACCGACGTGAACCGCGTCAAGAACAGCACCGCCTACCGCGACATGGCCGAAATCCAGGCCACCTACAAGGGCGAGTTCAGCGGCTTCGGCGTGGAGGCGAGCGCTGCCTACCAGTTCGCCAAGGCCGCCAGCGGGCTCGAGGACCTGTCCTCGGTCCATGTCGGCGCCAACCTGTCCTACGCCGGGTTCAAGGTCGGCGGCAGCTATGCCTTCAGCGGCGACAGCGGCTATGCCACCGGCACCCGCGGCGTGGACGACCAGCAGGTCTGGATCGTTGGCGTCAACTACACCATGGGTCCGGTCATCCTGGCCGCCAACTACACCGACGCCCAGGGCATCGACAGCGACTTCTCCGGCCTGAATTCCCGCGCCCATGTCTGGCAGGCCGGCGTGACCTACACCGTCGCTCCCGGCCTGACCACGGGCCTGGAATACAGCTATCTCGACAACAAGGTCGGCGGCGTGAACAACGACGCCAACATCATCCTGTGGGACACCCGCTTCGCTTTCTAAGCGGCGGGCTTCCGGCCGGAAACGGAAAAGGCGGCGGAGCGATCCGCCGCCTTTTCGTTTTTCAGGCCGCTCACTTCTTCGGGGCCGACTTGGGCGGTTCCGATTTGGCGTTCTTGTCCGCTGTCTCGCACATCATGAACAGCACCGATGACTCCAGCGGCGTCCAGATCAGCAGATAGCGCGACTTTTCGCGATCGGCGAGGAAGGCGAGGGTTTCGGAATCGGTCACCGCCTTGGGATGGATTTCGCCCAGCAGGTAGCCGATGCGGCCATAGTTGGCCATGGTGCCCTGGAAGATGAAGTCCAGCCGCTCCTGGTCGTCCTTGGCGACCTCCCAGCCGAACTGCTCCTGGCGCACGCAGCGGCGGCCGTATTCGTCCAGGATCTTGTCCATATAGCTGCGGTAGGTGCCGTCGTCGGTCAGCGGATAGGCCGGCTCGCTGAAGCGGACCTTGGTCATCGGCGATCCCGCCATGACCTTGGCCTTCCCCTGCTTGCCGGCGGGCTTCGCCGGTGCCGCAGCCTTCGGCGCGGGTTTCGCGTGCTCTTCGGCGCGGACGGGGGTGGCGGCAATCAGGCCGGCGGTCAGCGCTGCCGGCAAAGCGGTCGCGGCGGCAAGCAGGCTGGCGGAGAGCAGGGAACGAAACGGACTCCGCATGCGGAGGTCTCCTCGATGTGCAGACGATGATGATGCCGGCGCCTCCATCCATGCGCTTTTGGTTGGGCGCGTTGGGGCGCTTGCGTTTCCGCGGACCGTCCGCTAACACGCCGCGGAAGCGCTGTACACCCGCAGCGACCGGATTGGGGGCGGCCATGACGACGACGCAGGGCACTGGCAAGGATACGCAAACCGGCGGCGAAGCAGGCGGTTCCGCGACTGCGGACGGCGTGACGGCCCGGCTCGACTCGGTGCGCCGCACCATTGCGGAAGCCGCGTCCTCCTGCGGTCGCGGCGAGGGGGCGGTGACGCTGGTCGCGGTGTCGAAGACCCACCCCGCCGAGGCGGTGGAGGAAGCCCTGTCGGCTGGCCAGCGCGTGTTCGGCGAGAACCGCGTGCAGGAGGCCAAGGCCAAGTTCCCGGCGCTGAAGGAGCGCTTTCCCGATCTGGAACTGCACCTGATCGGACCGCTGCAGACCAACAAGGTCAAGGACGCCGTCGCCCTGTTCGACGTGATCCAGACCCTGGACCGCCCCAAGCTGGCGGAAGCGCTGGCGGAGGAGATGGCTAAGACCGGCCGCCGGCCGCGCTGCCTCATCGAGGTCAACACCGGCGAGGAGCCGCAGAAGGCCGGCATCGCCCCGGCCGAGGTCGAAGCCTTCCTGGCAGACTGCCGCGACCGTCTGGGGCTGCCCGTCACCGGACTGATGTGCATCCCGCCGGTGGACGAGGAGCCGGCGATGCATTTCGCCTTGCTGGCGGAGATGGCGCGCCGGCTGGGGCTGGCAGAGATCAGCATGGGCATGAGCGGCGACTACGAGACGGCGGTGCGGTTCGGCGCCACCCATGTGCGGGTCGGCACGGCGATCTTCGGCGCGCGTCCCTACCCCGCGGAATAGCGGCCAGCATGCCTTCGGCAGGCGCATCATCCCGCCGGTGCGGCGACGCTCAGCGCGCTGTCCGGCTCGCAGTCCTTCAGCAGGCGCAGCATGTCGTCGGGCGCCAGCGCGACACAGCCGGCGGTCGGCGTGCGGTCCGGGCGGATCAGGTGCAGGAACACGGCACTGCCCAGTCCCGGCACCACCGGGTCGTCGTTGTGCCCCATCACCACCACGATGTCGTAGACATGGTCGTCCCGCCACATCGCCTCGTGGCTGGCGGGATAGGGTCGCGTGACCGGACGGTTGTAGGCCGGATCTTCCGGCGCATCGCACCAGCCGTCATTCTCCGCGATGGCGTCGAGCGGCAGGCCGGTTTCCGGCGGCGGCAGGCGGTCGGCGCGCCACAGGACACGGCGCAGCACGAAGCGGCCGACGGGGGTGGCGCCGTCGCCCTCCCGCTTGTCGCTGCGCACGCCGCCGCGGCCGAGCACACACGCGACATCGCCGCCGGGCCAGCGCAAGCGGCCGGTGGTCGCCTCCGGACCGCCGTCCGACGTCACGATGATCTCGATGCTCATCCCGATACCCGCGTGGTGCTGGTGGCGCCCTGGGCCGCTTTGCGCGACTGCTCGTACTTCGCCAGATTGCGCATCATCGTTTCCGACAGCATGTCCGGCGGAACCGGTGCCGGTCCGGCGGCCGCATCGCCCGGGGCGGCGCCGGCCGGCTGTGCATTGGCGGGCTGGACGGGCGCAGCCTGGTTGCCGTTGGCGGGAGCGGCACCGGGCGCGCGCGCGGCGGCCATGACCGATCCGGGGAGCGGCGCGGCGTTGCGGGGCACGCTGTGCTTGGCCAGGGCGGAACTGGCGAGCGGGGTGTCGCGCGCCGGCATCTTGCTGGGGTGCGGCACCGCACCACCGCCCGCCAGCTGCGCCACCAGGGCCGGCGACGCCTCGGCCGCAGGAGCGGACGCAGAAGCGGTTCCGGGAACGGAGAGCCTGACCGGCTGACCGGTCGCCATGGGGGAGTTCGCAACGGAAGCGGCCGATGGAGCGGCCGGGCCGGCCGCTGCCAGTGCCGCGGCGAGACCGCCCGCGGGCGGTGCTCCCTCCGCGGCCTTGGGCGGCTCCTTGCGGGACGGATCCGCGGGGGAGCCGGATTTGACCGGCCCCCCCGAGGCGTCCGCGACGGCCGTGGGGGTGGCGGGATGGTCACCGTCCCCAAAGCCGAGCGAGGCCATGACCGTGTCCCCGACATCCTTGCCCGTCGACTGTTCGATCACCGCGTTGGCGATGGACGCCATGCCGCCGATGACGCCGCCATACAGGATGTCGCCCATGACCCGCATGGACGGCTGGATGGTGTCGCCGGTGATCTCGCGATAGACGGTGCTGACGATCGGGATGTGCTGCAGCGGGTTGATGATGTCCAGGAAGTCCCAGAAGGACATGTCGCCCTGGATTTCGACCGACCCGCCATTGTGGCCGCCGTCGATGACCGGCGACGCCTTTTCGCGCAGCGCCGGACGATGGACGGCGCTGCTGTCGATTGTGGTGGCGTCGATGGCCATGGGCGGTCTCCCGGCTCGGTGGTCACGACAGGGTACAGCAATCCTCGTGCCAACCCGATCCGTCCCACCAGGTGCGGAATCCCGCGATTCGCGAGGTCCGGGGCGGTCCGCACCCGGAATCCGATTCCCAGTAGCGGGGGCGATGGCGGGTAGCGGCAAGAACTGCCGGGTCGGCGGAGCGATTCGTGCCCCGCCATTCCGGTGCGGGACATCCGCCTCAGAACATGTGGCCGCTGCGTTCCGCCTTGGTGCGCAGGTAGCCCTCGTTGTGGCCGTTGGCAGGGAAGATGTGGGCCACCCGCTCCACCACCGCGATGCCGCAGCGGGCGAGCTGCCGCAGCTTCTCCGGGTTGTTGGTCATCAGCCGCACGGCGGAGAAGCCCAGCTGGCGCAGCATCTCCGCCGCCGGCAAATAGACCCGCTCGTCCGCCTCGAAGCCGAGGATCTCGTTGGCGTCCACGGTGTCGAAACCGCGGTCCTGGATGCGATAGGCGCGCAGCTTGTTGACCAGCCCGATGCCGCGCCCCTCCTGCGCCAGATACAGCAGCACGCCGCTGCCCTGCCGGGCGATCTCGGCGATGGCGCCGCGCAGCTGGTCGCCGCAATCGCAGCGCAGGGAGCCGAGCAGGTCGCCGGTGAAGCATTCGGAATGCAGGCGGGCCAGCACGGGCTGGTCCGGATCGGGATCGCCGATGACGATCGCCAGATGCTCCGGCCCGCCATCGGCCGGGCGGAAGGCGTAGATGCGCGTGTTCTCCGATCCCACCAGCGGCACCCGCGCGTCCGCGACGCGGCGCAGGGTGCGCACCACATGGACGCGGTAATCGGCAACGTCCGACGCCCTCACCAGCAGCAGGTCGTGCTCCGCCGCCCAGTCCGCTGCGCTGACACCGGCCGCAGGGCCGGAGGACGGCAGGTCGGCAGTGATGGCGGCGGGAAGCAGGCGGGCCAGACGGGCGAGGTCGACGGCAGCGGCCTCGCGGCTGCCGGGACGGGCGTCGGCGACGGTCAAACCGGCCGGCAGCGCGCCCTGCGCCTGCGGATGCTGTTCGGGATCGGCCAGCGCGTGGGCCTGGTCGGCGGTCAGCCCGCCGGGCCGGTCGAGCGCCATGGCGCCGAAGCCATCGGTGGAGGACCCCGGCGCCTGATCGCCGGCGATGTCGCTCACCGGCTGCGCCGCGTCGGCGGAGGCAAGCCCCAGCACCACGGCGCGGCGGCGGGTGACCACCAGCCGCGGCGTGCCGCCGGTCAGCGCCTTCAGCCGTTCCACCGCATCGAGCGCCACCGACTCCACCGACACCGCCGCACCGACGGTGCCGTCCGCGGTCTCGATCGCCACGACCTCTCCACGGCGCAGCGCGGCCAGCGCCCGGTCGACGGCGCGCACGGCAGCCTCGTCGATGGGCGCCGGGGAGGCCGCGGGTGCGGGCAGGGTGGCCGTCGTGGTGGTGTCAGTCGGGTGTTCGGCTTGCATCGTCAGCGGCTTTGCGTAGCGGGAGCGCCGGCTTCGGCGCAAGAACGGGACATGGTGCGTTCGGCGGCCGAAGCAAAGCGCAGGTGGCGCGCCCCTGTCCAGCGATTCCCGCGCGCCACACCGTTGCCGAAGGCGCAACGATCCCGCTAGCCTGCCCCGATCATACCCTCATCCGGAGCCCATGCGCCGTGACGATCGAGACCCTGCCGCCCCAAGAGCCGCGCGCTTCCCTCCATGCGGTGATGCCGGCCGAGCTGCCAGCCGACGCCTATGGCCGCCGCATGGTCGAGGCGTTGCGCGCCGCCGGGGCCGGCATGACGGTTCACGCCCTGCCCGGCCCGTACCCGCAGGTCGACCCGTCGGCGATCCTGGCGGCCGACATCGCCCTGGCCCGGCTGCCCGACCGCGCGCCGGTCCTGCTGGACGGCAACGCCCTGTTCAATCTGGCCGCCAGCCTGCCGGCCGACGACCGCCGCCTGCGCTTCGTCGCGCTGGTCGACCGGCTGCACTGGGCCGATCCGGACCTGACCGCCGACGAGGCCGCGGTGCGCCGCAACCTGGAACAGGGCGCGCTGTCGCTGATGCGCCGGGTCGTGGTGCCGGACGACGAGACGGTCGCCGCGGTGCGGGCGCTGGGGGTCCAGCCCGACCGCGTGATCCGTGCCGCTGCGGATGGCGGCGGTGCCGCGGCGCTGATGGCGGCTATTGCCATGCTGTAGCGAGCGTCCGGCGGCGTTCTACCCCGCCCACAAGCCACCACGACAATCCACCGCCACCATGCTACTAAGGCGCGGCCCCGGCCTTGCCGTCCGGCGCCGTCCGCTTCCCGCTTTCGTGCCGCACGCCCCATGATCCCTGCAAAGCGCATCCTCCTGGTCGATGACGACACCGCCCTGCGCCAGTCGCTGGCGGAGCAGCTGCGGTTGCTGGAGGAATTCGAGACCGAGGAGGCCGGCGACGGCGCCGGGGCGTTGAACGCGGTCCGGGCAGGGGCCGCGGCAGGAGCCGCGGGTGCCGGCTTTTCCGCCATCCTGCTCGACGTCGGGCTGCCGGACATGGACGGGCGCGACGTCTGCAAGCTTCTGCGGCGCGAGGGCGTGCGCTGCCCCATCATCATGCTGACCGCATCGGCCAGCGATGCCGACACCATCCTGGGACTGGAATCCGGCGCCAACGACTATGTGACCAAGCCCTTCCGCCTGGGGGTGCTGATCGCCCGGCTGCGCGCCCAACTGCGCCAGTTCGAGCAGACGGAGGACGCCGTCTTCGCCATCGGCCCCTACAGCTTCCGGCCCGGCGCCAAGCTGCTGCTGGACGAGGCCGCCAACAGGAAGATCCGCCTGACCGAAAAGGAAACGGCGATCCTGAAATACCTGTACCGGGCCGGTGATCTGGTGGTGGGGCGCGAGACCCTGCTGGGAGAGGTCTGGGGCTACAACGCCGCGGTCACCACCCACACGCTGGAGACCCACGTCTACCGCCTGCGCCAGAAGATCGAGGCCGATCCGTCCAACGCCCGCATCCTGGTGACGGAGCCCGGCGGCTACCGGCTGGTGCCGTAAGCAGCGATATCAGGCTCAGCGGGTCGCAGTTCAGCGCCGCCCGCAAGGGGCCAGTTCCCGGCGGCTTCCCCGTTCGGCGATGGTGACTTCGCCGGCGAAGCCCAGCCAGCGCTGGCGTTCGCGCTCCCCCGACGGATGCCGGCCCAGCCTCGCCGCGCCCAGACCGATGGCCGACGGCCCGCCCCACAGGCCGCGGCCGCGCGGCACCACCGGCAACAGCCGCAGCTTGCGCCCGACGATCGCCATCCGGCGGCGCCAGTGGCTGACGTCGTGCGGCGATACGCCGACGCGGCGGGCGATCTCGCGGTCCGACAGCAGAGCGCTGCCGGGGTCCTGCAGCAGATCCAGCACGGCGCGGCGCTTGTCGGTGTCGGCGTGGCGGGAATGCTTGCGCTCCAGCGCCTTGCCCATGTCCCACAGCTTTTCCGCCGTCTCGCGCGCCAGGGTGCGCCAACGGTCGGCCTCCTCGCGCTGGCGGTCGGCATCGCCGGACGCCTTGTCGAGTTGGCGGCGCAGGGTGGCGAGTTCCAGTTCCAGATCCTTCACCTGCCGGCGCAGGCCCCGGACAAGCTCGTCCGGCGGCGGCGGCGGGGCCGGCGCACCGGCCGGCTCGGCGGCAGGAGGCGGTTCGGGGGATGGAGGCACCGGCGTGCGTGCGCGCTCCGCAAGGTCGCGGAAGGACAGGCCGGCGCGCGACAGCATGATCCGGGCGGCGCGCAGTGCGGACAGCGCCTCGCCCTGATGCTCCGACTCGGCCATGGCGAGGACTTTGGCGAGCTTGTCAGGATCCATCCGCGTCGGGTTCCGCCGGAGCCGGTCCCCACCCGCGCGGGGACCCTGGTAAGTCATGCCGCGCAATGCGCGACGAGCCCCAACCTACCACATCTTATGGGTTTGGACAGGTGCCCTTCGTGGGTCGGCGACTCGCGGCCCGCCCGTTCGAAAGGCGCGCCACCATCCAACGCCCCGTCCGTAAGGGGAACCCCCGGAAGTGAGACGGGGGTAAGAGATTTGCTAGACTTGGACAAGCGGGATCGCCACCATGGCGCCGTCATGACCGTCCGCAATACGATCGATTCCGTTCCCCCGCCCGCCCGGGAAGAGGCTGGCGGCACGTCCCCCTTCACCGTCCGCTTCTGGGGCGTGCGCGGCAGCATCGCGTCGCCCGGGCCGACAACCATCCGCTATGGCGGCAACACCGCCTGCATCGAGGTCCGCTGCGCCGGCGCCCACATCGTCTTCGACTGCGGCACCGGCATCCGCCCGCTTGGCGAGTCGCTGGCGCGGAGCGGCGGGCCGGTGGACATCGACCTGCTGCTGACCCACAGTCATCTCGACCACATCTGCGGCCTGCCCTTTTTCGCCCCCGCCTTCGATCCGGACAGCCGGTTGCGGCTGTGGGCCGGGCATCTGCCGCCGGAGCGTCCCTTCCGGACCGTACTGTCGGACATGATGACGGCGCCGCTGTTCCCGGTGCCGGTGGACGTTTTCCGCGCCGATTGCCAGTTCCGCGACTTCCAGGGCGGCCAGACGCTGGAGCCGGCGCCGGGCGTGGTGGTGCGAACCTGCGCGCTGAACCATCCCGACGGCGCCACCGGCTATCGGGTGGAGCATGGCGGCCGCAGCCTGTGCGTCCTGACCGACACCGAACATCCGGCCGAGGGACGCGACCCGGTGATCCTCGACCTGCTGCGTGGTGCCGACCTGATGGTGTATGACAGCACCTACACCGATGCCGAATACCCGGCACGCGTCGGCTGGGGCCATTCGACATGGCAGGAGTGCCTGCGGCTGGCCGAGGCCGCCGGCGTCGGCCGCGCGGTGATCTTCCACCACGACCCGGCCCGCACCGATGGCGAACTGGACGCCATCGCGGCAGAGGCGGACGCGATGCGACCCGGATCGCTGGTGGCCCGCGAGGGGATGGAGCTGTCGCTGTAGGACTTCCCTCCATCCGGGTTGAACTCCGGAAATTCTTTCTCCCCGCGAAAAGCTCTTGTGCGTGTTTAATGCGCCACAGGTTGCTTTGTCACACTGGTCTCGTGTGACATTCTTGGTATTAGATCGGACCTGCAACCTCGCCACGATTGGGGCGGGCGGGGATCGTTGGGGCGTGCAAAGCTTGGGGGGAAAAGCGATGCGCATGACCGGTCGTGCCTTTGGTGTGCTTGCCGTCCTAACCGTCGCGACGCAGCTTGGCGGCTGCGCCACGGCGCCGCCGCTGGAAAGCACGAAGCTTGACGGCTCCCCGCGCAGCGTGGTCCTGCACCACCCGGCCAGCGGCGAATCGGTTTCCGTCACCTACTGGCGTCCCGGCGACGGCTATGACCCGGCGGCGATGCGCGAGATCTCCGTCCTGTTCCGCGACCGCCGCAGCGACGAGGAGATCCCGATCGACCCGGCCCTGGTCGACATGCTGGTGGAGCTTCGCCAGCGCGTCGGCGCAGCGCCCGAGTCGCCGATCCGCATCACCTCGGGCTACCGGTCGGGCGCCACCAACGCCAGCCTCGCCCGCAGCAACCCGAACGTCGCCGAGAACTCCTACCATCTGCGCGGACAGGCGGCGGACTTCTCCATCGCCGGCGTGCCTCCGGCCCGGCTGGCGGAGGAGGCGGCGGCAATGCAGCGCGGCGGCTATGCGATGTACGCCCACACCGGCCATGTCCATGTCGACACCGGCCCCTTCCGCACCTGGACGCCGAAGACCGGCGAGCCGCGCGCACCGCAGATCCTGGAGGCGCAGGCCCGTGCCCGCGCCAAGGCCCAAGCCCAGGCGCTGGCGCTCGCCCAGAAGGCCGGCAACGCGAAGGCGCGCGTGCAGGTGGCCGATGCGGGATCGAAGCCGATCAAGGCTCCTGCGAAGGCCCCGGCGGCTCCCGGAGCCAAGGCGCCGCCGCCCGATCTTGCGCGCGTCCGCGTGGCCCTGGCCCAGATAAAGGAAATGCCGGTGCAGAAGCCGGCAAGACGCTAAGCTGGGGGAGCATTCCCCTCACCTGCGTCCCGGTATTCCTATGACCACCCTGCTGATTCTCCGCCACGGCCCGACCGCCTGGAACGCCGAAGGGCGCATCCAGGGCAGCATCGACGAGCCGCTGTCCGACGCCGGCCGCGCGCGGGTTGCCCGCTATCGACTGCCGCCCGAGTCGGCCGGTTTGCGCTGGGTCGCCAGCCCGAAGCGCCGCGCTTGGGAAACCGCGCTGCTGCTCGGCCTCGACCCCACGCCGGAACCGCGGATCGTCGAAATGGATTGGGGCGAGTGGGAGGGCATGCGCACCGAGGATCTGCGCGCCGACGGCCGCATGTCCGCCCGCCACGACCGGCTGGGCCTGGATTACAAGGCCCCCGGCGGCGAGAGCCCGCGCGAGGTGCAGGCCCGCCTTCGCAGCTGGCTCGCCGACCTTGCCGCCGATGGCCGTCCCACCGGCGCCGTCGCCCACAACGGCATCCTGCGCGCGCTCTATTCGCTCGCCACCGGCTGGGACATGCGCGATGACCCGGCGGAGGAGTTGCGCAACGGCTGCGCCCACCTGTTCCGGCTGGCGGAGGACGGCACGCCGACGGTGGTACGGATGAATATCGGAATGTTGGAGTAGAGGGGGGCAGAAGGGGGGCCGCGGCTGCGGACACCCCTTCCCCCATCCATCAAACCTTGGGCATCAGACGTTCAGATCGACGATCACCGGCACATGGTCCGACGGCTTCGGCTCCCAGCCGCGGGCGTCGCGCAGCACCTTGATGCCCTGCAGTGCGCCCTCCAGCGGCGGGGTCACCCAGATGTGGTCCAGGCGCCGGCCGCGGTTGGAGGCGGCCCAGTCCTTCGCCCGGTAGCTCCACCAGGTGTAGAGCTTCTCCTCCGGCGGCACGAAGCGGCGCATGGCGTCGACCCAGCCGGCCGAGGACTGCATCGCCGCCAGCTTTTCCACCTCGATCGGCGTGTGGGAGACCACCGACAGCAATTCCCGATGGCTCCAGACATCCTGTTCCAGCGGCGCGATGTTCAGGTCGCCGACCAGCACCATGGGACGGTCGGGCGTCCGTTCCGTGCCCAGCCAGTGGGTCATCTCGTCCAGGAACTGGAGCTTGTGGGCGAACTTGTCGTTCACCGCCGGGTCGGGAATGTCGCCGCCCGCGGGGATATAGACGCAGTGCAGTTCGATCCCGCCCGGCAGATGGGCGAGCGCGTGGCGGCAATCCTGCTTGCCGCACCAGTGCTGGACGTCGTGCGAAGAGAAGGGCAGGCGCGACAGGATGGCGACGCCGTTGTAGCCCTTCATCCCATGGATATGGGCGTGGACATAGCCACGCTCCGCCAGGGGGCCGAGCGGGAAGTCGGCGTCCACCACCTTGGTTTCCTGCAGGCAGATCACGTCCGGCCGCTCCTCCTCCATCAGGCGGAGGAGGAGGTCCAGACGCATGCGGACCGAATTGATGTTCCAGGTCGCGATGCGCATGTCCGGCGGCTCAGGCGATGGTCAGGGTCAGGGTGCCGACGCCTTCGACCTCGCCGGTCAGCACGTCGCCGGCCACCACCGGGCCGACGCCCTCCGGCGTGCCGGTGTAGATCAGGTCGCCCGGCTGCAGGTCGACCAGTCCGGACAGGTAGGAGATCGTCTCCGCCACCGACCAGATCAGGTCGGACAGGTCACCCTTCTGCCGCGGCTCGCCGTTCACCTGCAGGGTGACCGCGCCCTTGTCCGGATGGCCGATGTCGGCGACGGTGCGGATGGCGGAACACGGCGCCGACCGGTCGAAGCCCTTGCCCATGTCCCAGGGCTTGCCTTCCTTCTTGGCGGCGTTCTGCAGGTCGCGCCGGGTCATGTCGAGCCCGACGGCATAGCCGAACACATGATCCAGCGCTTGGTCGACCGGGATGTCGCGGCCGCCGGTCTTGATCGCTACAACCAGCTCGATCTCGTGGTGCAGGTTGGCGGTGCGGGGCGGATAGGGAATGGTGGCGCCATCGGCGACGATGGCGTCGGCCGGCTTCATGAAGAAGAAGGGCGGCTCGCGGTCGGGATCGGCGCCCATCTCGCGCGCATGGGCGGCATAGTTGCGGCCGACGCAGTAGATGCGGCGCACCGGAAACGGATCGCCGCCCACGACGGGGACGGCCGGCTGGGACCACAGGGGAATGGCGAAGGCCATGGCATCGGCTCTCAGGTTGGGACGCTCCCGAACAGCTAACCCGAAAGCCGCCGACGGACCAAGCGTCCAACCATCCGCTCTGCCCTGCAATGCGGTGCCGATTTCCCTATCGTGACAAAGCGGCTGGCAGGGCGACTCGAAGCACACCGAGACCCGGAAACGAAGACGCCCGGTCTGGGGGGGACCGGGCGTCGGAAGCTCCGATTCGGGAACCCGCGCGCGGCAGGGGAAACCGCAGGGCGGGCGATCGGCGTCAAATCGGCGTCGACCACTTCTTGACTCTTCAAGATGGAATTTGTATGGGCGTCAACCAATACGTTTCACGCATATCTGGTATGCATATCATGTCCCCCGTGCGGTTCTTGCTGACAAACGAAAGCCTTGCCCGCATTTTATCCGTTCATCCGATAATTCATCCAAAACATGGCATCCACGGTGACTGACAACGAGCGTTCCACCCCAGCCGACCGGCGGTCGCGTCTGCGCCCCGGGAAAAACGGCAAGCTCGCCCTTGGCCCCCTTCCCGAGCTCGTGGGTTATAACCTGCGCAAGGCTCAGGTCGCGGTGTTCCAGAGCTTTCAGAACGCGGTCGCTCCGCACGACATCACGCCCGGCCAGTTCGGCGTGCTGATCATGATTCGGGAGAACGAGGGGCTGTCGCAGTCCGACCTGGGCACGGCGGTCGGCATCGACCGGTCGACCATGGTCGCGGTGATCGACCGTCTCGAGTCGCGCGGCCTCGTCGTCCGCGCGCCCTCGCCCAACGACCGCCGCTCCTACGCACTGCGCCTGTCGCCGGAAGGCCAGACGCTGATGGACGACCTGACTCCGCGCGTCCAGGCCCACGACCAGAGCATGGTCAAGGATCTGTCCCCGGAAGAGCAGGCGCAGTTCATCGACTTCCTGCGCCGCGTGTCGCGGGCGAAGTAAGGGGCACCGTCCCTTCCGTTCCAGGCACCGGAAAAGACTGACAGCCCGCTCCGCACCGGCAATTGCCGGATGCGGGGCGGGCTTTTCTATTTGGAGTTTTCGCAAGAACGAAGGCTGTCGGAAGGAAATAAAAAAGGCCCAGCTTTTCAGCTGAGCCTTTTTAACGGGTCAATCCCGGAAACTTAGTGGCGGAGGGAGAGGGATTCGAACCCTCGATACGCTTTTGACGTATACACACTTTCCAGGCGTGCGCCTTCAACCGCTCGGCCACCCCTCCGTAGAGGCCCGCGTTATAGCCAGAGGTTCGCGGCGATGCAAGCCTCCGTTTCACGCGAACGACGTTTTTTTGGCGGCGCATCAAACCGTCCGGATTTCATCCACATACCTCGTCCACCAGGGCGCCGACGGTGCGGCACAGCAGGTCCAGATCCTGGGGACGGGACAGGCGGTGGTCGCCGTCCTTCACCAGAGTGACGCGGACATCGTCGCCCGTCAGCGCCTCGGCGATTCGCAGGCTGAGCTGCCAGGGGACATCGGGGTCGCGCTGACCGTGCAGCAGGCGGACGGGACCGCCGAAACCGATGGGACCGCGCAGCAGCAGGTGGTTGCGGCCGTCCTCGATCAGGGCGCGGGTGATCGGCTGGGGTTCGGGGCCGTAGTCCGACGGACGGTTCCAGACGCCCTGCTCCATGATCTGCCGGCGGACGTCGGCATCGAAGATGTCCCACATCAGGTCTTCGGTGAAGTCGGGGGCCGGCGCGATGCCGACCAGCCCGGCCACCCGCTCCGGACGGCGGAGCGCAGTCAGCAGCATCATCCAGCCGCCCATGGAGGAGCCGACCAGGATTTGGGGGCCCGTCGTCACCTGGTCCAGCACCGCCAGCGCGTCGTCGGCCCACAGGCCGATGGTGCCGTCGGCGAAGCGGCCGCTGGAGGCGCCGTGGCCCTGATAGTCGAAGCGGGTGAAGGACAGGCCGCGCTCCACCGCCCAGGCCTCCAGCGCCGTCGCCTTGCCGCCGGTCATGTCGGACATGAAGCCGCCCAGGAACATCACCCCTGGCATGACGCCGGGCTTGCCCTGTCCGGACGGACCGGCAGGGGTGTGGTGATAGGCTATGGTCGCCGCACCGCGCGTTAGGCTATGGTGCGCGCCGCCCGGTTGGGCTGCGGTTTCGGTCATACGGTCACCTTCGACAACGGATGCCGGCCCGCGGTCGGACACCGGTTCGACGGACACCGGCATGCCGGGGCCCGCGGCCGGTCCCGGGCCGCCCCTTGCGAGCAGCCGGCATCATGGATTTCGACCCCCACCTTACCACCGACCAATCCCCGCGCAACGCGGACGCCCGTCAGGATACTCCGCCTTCGCACCAGCCGGGCCATTGGCCGGGAGAGTGGCCGGGAGAGTGGCCGGGCGGGCGGGCGCCGACGGTGCTGCAGGTGGTGCCGACGCTGGTCACCGGCGGCGCGGAGCGCGGCTGCATCGACATGGCCCTTGCCCTGCAGGCGGCGGGCGGCACCCCGCTGGTGGCGTCGGAAGGCGGGCCGATGGTGCGCGAACTGGACCGCGCCCGCATCACCCACCTGACGCTGCCGCTGGCCTCCAAGAACCCGCTGACCATCCGCCGCAACGCACGCCGGCTGGCCGCAATCATCCGCGAGCACAAGGTCGACATCGTCCATGCCCGCTCCCGCGCCCCGGCCTGGAGCGCGTGGCTGGCCTGCCGCGAGACCGGCGCGCGCTACATGACCACCTTCCATGCCCCCTATAATTTCGGCAGCGGGCCGATCGGCGGCCGGCTGAAGCGCTGGTACAACTCGGTGATGGCGCGGGGCGAGCGGGTGATCGCCATCTCCGGCTTCATCCGCGACCATGTGCTGGGCAACTACCCGGTCGATCCGGCGCGGGTGCGCGTCATCCATCGCGGCATCGACCGCAGCGTCTTCGCCCCCGACCGGGTCAGCCCGACGCGGCTGGTCACGCTTGCCAAGCAATGGAACCTGCCGGACGACCGGCCGGTGATCCTGCTGCCCGGCCGGCTGACCCGCTGGAAGGGCCAGATCGTGCTGATCGACGCGCTGGCCAAGCTGGGACGCAAGGACGTGCTGGCCCTGCTGGTCGGGTCCGACCAGGGCCGCACCGGCTACCGGGAGGAGTTGGAGAACCGCATCGCCACCAACGGCCTGCGCGGCGTGGTGCGTATGACCGACCATTGCAGCGACATGGCCGCGGCCTACCTGTTGTCGACGGTGGTCGTCTCTGCCTCGCGCGAGCCGGAGGCCTTCGGGCGGGTGATCGTGGAGGCGCAGGCGATGGGCAAGCCGGTGATCGTCTCGGCCATCGGCGCCTATCAGGAGACCGTCGTCCCCGGCGAAACCGCCTGGGTGGTGCCGCCGGACGATCCCGACGCGCTGGCCCGGGCGCTGGGCGAGGCGCTGTCGCTGACACCGGAGCAGCGCGACGCCATCGGCGCCCGCGCCATGGCCTTCGTCGCCGACCGCTACACCAAGGACCGCATGTGCGCCGACACGCTGGCGGTCTATGCGGAGTTGCTGCAACCACGCTGAGACCGGCTTGTTGACGCAATCCGACCTTCAACCGACCATCAACCGACCGGACACCATGGCCGACATCCGACAGATTTCCGGCATCGCCGAGGTCATCGACCGCTATGACGGGTTCATCCTGGACCTGTGGGGCGTTCTGCATGACGGCGAACAGCCCTATCCCGGCGTGCCCGACTGCCTGGACCGCATGCGCGCCGCCGGCAAGACCCTGTGCCTTCTGTCAAACGCTCCGCGCCGTACCCCCGGCGTGATCGAGAAGCTCGACGGCATGGGGTTGGGGCGCGAGCGCTACCATCATGTCATGACGTCGGGCGAGGCGACCTATGAAGCCCTGCGCGACCGCGACGATCCCTGGCACGCGGCACTCGGCCGGCGGCTCTACCATATCGGGCCGGACCGCGACACCGACGTCTATGACGGACTCGGCTATCAAATTGCGGCAACCCCGGCCGAGGCAGATTTCGTCGTCAACACGGGCATCGTGACCTTCGGCGAGACGGTGGCGGACTATCAGCCGCAACTGGACGCCTGCCTTGCCGCCGGCCTGCCGATGATCTGCGCCAACCCGGATCTGGTGGTGATGGTCGGGCCGATGCTGGTGATCTGCGCCGGCACGCTGGCCGCCCGTTACGAGGAGATGGGCGGCGACGTGCGCCAGCACGGCAAGCCCTATGCCCCGGTTTACGAGCGCTGCTTCAAGCTGCTGGGCATCGCGGACAAGAGCCGCATCCTGGCCGTGGGCGACAGCCTGCGCACCGACGTCGCCGGCGCCAACGCCGCCGGGATCGACGTGGCGCTGGTCACCGCCGGCATCCACCAGGAGGAATTGGGCGGGGCGGCCTGGGGCGAGGCGGTCGACCCGGTCAACCTGCGGGCGCTGGCCGATGCCACCGGCCACATGCCGACCTATGCGATGCCCAGCCTGCGCTGGTGAGCGTTCGTTGTGATCGGGCGGGGCGCCCGCCGCCCGACCCGAGCCCGACCTGAGCCCGACCCGGGCTCGATGCCCCGTCAGTCCATCGGAACCGCGTCGTCCAGCGCCTTGCGCAGGAGGGGCGACGGACCGTCTTCCGAGAAGCCGCGGTTGCCGATGGCGGTGCGGAAATAGCTGACGATGAACACGCGGATGGAGGCGGTCAGGTTCGCCTCCCCCCGCCGTTCGTCGATCCGGCTGCAAATCTCATTCAAGCTCAGCCGTTCACGCTCGCAGATTTCCTTCAGCGAGTCCCAGATGTACGGCTCCATCCTGAGGCTCGTTCGACGCCCGCTCACCTTCACGTTGCGGCAGAGCAGTCCCGGCCCTTCCTTACCTCCGCCCGTGCCCGCCATGGGAATTCCTGTTCCTCATCCGTTGCGCGTTCCGCCCGCCTGGTTTGGTCCAATACATCCATTTGTGTGACGATATTGCAAGCGGCGTGTGCCGTCCAAGTCAATTTCGACCCACGGCTGCGGTTCGACGCGACAATCGGGCGCAGGCGGGTATCGCTTCCAACTGCAGATCGGCAGGTTGCCGGGAAAAGCCGCTTCCCTTGGCTCACACCTTCGCTATACCAGTGCCGAATCATTCCTGCGGGAATCGGGCGGACACCGATGGGGCGGAACGGCCTGACGGACGGACCGGGCGGTGGAAGAGGAAGGATCGGCGATGAAGCGACCGGTAAACGGACGATTCGCGGGCTGCGTCGCGGCCTGCGCCATCGCTGCCCTGTTGGCCGGCGGAGTCGTGCCTGCCCTGCCCTCCGGATATGCCCGGGCCGCGGAATCCGCCCCCGCTGAACAGATTCCGGAAGCCGCAATCCGTGCGCGCTTCGAGGCGATGCTGCCGGCGCCCTGGCGCATCGAAGCGCTGATGGTGGAGCCGCTGTCCAACGCGGCCGCCCAGTCGCCAGAACCGCAAGCGGCGGCGCGGGTGACCGCAAAGCTGGTGCTGGGCGCTCCGACCTACCTGGTCGACAGCCGCGAAGGGCCGGTGACCTTCCTGCGCCCGGCGGCCGATGCCGGCCTCGTCAAGAGCTGGGTTGCGACCGCGCTCGGCACCCGCGGCGCCAATGGCTGGACGGTCACGCTGACGCCGCAGACCCCCGGCTTGCTCGAGGGCATCGGCAACCCCGCCGCGGAGTTGCCCGGCCGCACCGTGGTGCTGGGCACGGCCGAAGCAAGGAGCCTGCGCGAACAGCTGGACCGCGACGCCGCCCAACGGCTGGCCGACGACACCGAGCGCCGCCGGCGCGAAGAGGAACGGCTGACCCAGCAAACCGCCGCAGCGAAGGCCGAGGCGGCCCGTGCCGAGACCGAACGCCGGGCGGTCGAGGCGCGCATCGCCCAGTTGGCGGACCTGCGCGGCAAGCTGGCCGGCAACGACCGCGCGATGCGGCTGGCCGCCTTCGAAGCGGCGCTGGGCGGCAACGACCCGGCACTGCGCCAGACGGCGATGGAGGCGGCGCTGCAAAGCCGCGATCCGGTGGTGGCCAATCTGGCGCTGAAGGACTGGATCGCCCGCCGCCGCGCCGTGCCGGTCCAGCTCTATGCCACCAAGGAGGATCCGAGTTCCGAGGTGGTGGTTCAGAATCTGGGGCCGATGACCCTGGAGATCGACGGCTTCAGCCCGATCAACGGGGCGCTGGCCGGCAAGCTGGGCGCCCCCGGCTACAGCATCGCACGGCCGTCCAGCATCGTCGGCACCCTGGCGCAGACCGAGTTGGCCGTGAACTCCTTCGGCTGCGCCCTGACCCTGCGGCTGACCGAACACCGGACGCTGGACGGGCTTCTGCGCTGCCAGACCCTGCCGACGCTGATCGCCCGCATCACGCTTGACTGAGGGGTGAGGGCCGATGGGCGACGCGTTTCCGAAAGGGCTCCGGCGGGCTTCGGCGCTGCTCCTGCTGCTGCTGGCCGCCCCCTCCGGTGTGCCGGCCCAGATGCCGGCAGAGACGCCGGCCGAACGTTTCACTCCGCCCGCCGCCCCGATCGTCGCCCTGCCACGCCTGACCCCGGCTCGTCCCGTCTCGCCTTTGCCGAATCCTGCCGTGGTCTGGGAACATCCGCCGGAGGTGCCCGCCCCGCTGTCGCCGGTCAGCCCGCAGGCCGGCCCGGCACCCACCCCGATCCGGACGCCCACCCCCGCGGCAAGGACACCGGAGCCGAAGCCTGCCGATCTCCACAACACCGACCAAAGGACTGCCGAAACGGGCCAGGCTCCGGCCGCCGTTCCTCCCCTGCCGCCGGTGAAGCCGCAGCCCGAGCCTGCCGCCCGGCCGGCGCCGAATGAGCAGGAGAAGACCGCTGCCGCCCGGCGGACGATGATCGCCACCGCCGGCATCTACCTGCGCGCCACGCCGGACGCCAAGGGCCGGGTCCTCGACACCGTGGAGAAAGGCGACCGCGTGGAGGCCTTCGGCGCGCCGGTGAACGGCTGGCAGCGGGTGGGGCGGGCCGGCAAGCCGCAGGGCTACGTCACCAGCGCCTACCTGACGGAGGCCGCAGGCGACCGTGGCGATCCAGCCTCCCCGACCAAACCCGGCCGCTACGCCAAGGCCGACCGGGAGGACCGCGGCTGCGCCCTGCCCGGCGACCTGCCCCGGGTCCAATCGGAGCGGGCGCAGACCGCCCGCCTGCCCCGGGGCACCGTCGCCCGGCTGCGCGCCGCCGGCAATTTGCGCGTTGCCCCGGTTTGCGATGCCAAGGTGCTGGACGTGCTGGATGCGGGCGAGCGCGTGACGGTGATGGAGGCCGTCGACGGCTGGTACAAGGTCGGGCAGAAGGGCAAGGCGCTGGGCTATGTCGGCGCGGCGCTGCTCGCCCCCGCCAAACGCTGAAGGGGCTGCGCTGGAAAGCGGTATGGAGCTACCCGGAAGGTCACGCCGCGGCCCTCCGTGAAGGGGCTTGTTCGCCCGTGAAAAAGGATTCTACAACAAGGGGGAGGCCGAACTATCGCGGACGAACGGAGCCCCATCGAAAGTGAGCCGGGGCGTGCCCGTTTTCTCCGACGGTTCGACCACCCCCGCCGGCCATGCGGCGCCGGTCAGGCCAAGCGGGGGCGCGAAGCACGACCGGGACAAGGATTCACACGATGTCGACCCAACACAAACAAGCCATGGACGCGGTCCTGCAGGCCGCTGCGCACGACATCGTCGCCACCCTGCAGGAGCGGGACATCACCGACCGCCACAGCGAGGAAGGGGACCTCGTCGTTCTCGACGTCGCCATCCTGCACGCCTACCGCATCTTCATGCGCATCTGCGAGGAGAACGGCCTGGAAGTCGATGCCGGCTATTTCGCCGACCTCGCCGCCGATCTGGCCGAGGAAGTGGCACAGGACCAGGATTACGACGACTGAACTCGGGAGAGTGAATTCGAGACCCGAATGCCCCGCCCCTCCCCGCGCAGCATGGGAAGGGCGGGGTCACTTCCTTTTGTGAAAGCCCTACCAAGTGCCCCATCCCACCCCTGACGCGGCCCCGGCCATGGTCCCTGATGTGGCGATCGTCGGCGCCGGCCCCGCCGGGCTGATGGCGGCGGAGATCGCTGCCGGCGCCGGGCTGCGGGTCGCCGTGTTCGACCACACGCCCACCCCGGCGCGCAAGCTGCTGCTGGCCGGACGCGGCGGGCTGAACCTGACCCATTCGGAACCGCTCGACCGCTTCCTGCCCCGTTATGGCGCGGCCGAGCCGCTGTTCCGCCGGCTGCTGGCCGGCTTCTCGCCCGACGACCTGCGCGGCTGGGCGGCCGGGCTGGGCATCGAGACCTTCGTCGGCAGCAGCGGCCGCGTCTTCCCGGTGCAGATGAAGGCCTCAACCCTGGTCCGCGCCTGGCTGCGGCGGCTGGACGGGCTTGGCGTCACCCTGCACAGCCGTCATCGCTGGACCGGCTGGAA
Source organism: Azospirillum largimobile (assembly GCF_977007025.2). Taxonomy (NCBI): domain Bacteria; kingdom Pseudomonadati; phylum Pseudomonadota; class Alphaproteobacteria; order Rhodospirillales; family Azospirillaceae; genus Azospirillum; species Azospirillum largimobile. Next base: position 27,512 of record NZ_CDRMUA020000001.1, on the reverse strand, counting down.
TGAGGCCGGCGCCCTGACCTTCCATGCGCCCTTCCGGCATGGCGAGGAGACCGTCACCGTCGCCCCGCGCGCCACCCTGCTGGCGCTGGGCGGGGCGAGCTGGCCGCGCACGGGCTCGGACGGCGGCTGGGTCCCGCTGCTGGAGGGGTTGGGGGTGGAGGTGGCGCCGCTGGTCCCCTCCAACATGGGCTTCGAGGTGCCCTGGTCCGATCACCTGCGCGACCGCTTCGCCGGCCAGCCGGTGAAGAGTGTCGGCCTGTCCGCTGCCGGTCGCCGGTTGAAGGGCGAGTTCGTCATCACCGAGACGGGGATCGAGGGCGGCGCCGTCTATGCGCTGAGCGCGCCACTCCGCGACGCCATCGCCGCCGAGGGCTGGGCGACCCTGACGCTGGACCTGCTTCCGGACATGGCGGAGGCCGAACTGGTCAAGCGCCTGCGCCGCCGCGGTGCGGAATCGCTATCCACCTTCCTGAAGAAGTCGCTGTCCCTGACCGGCCCGCGCGCCGCCCTGCTGCGCGAGTTCGCCCCCGCCGCCGACCTGACCGACCCGGTGGCGCTGGCCCGCCAGATCAAGGGTCTGTCGGTGGTGCTGACCGGCATCCGCCCCATCGAGCGCGCCATCTCCTCGGCGGGCGGCGTCCGCCTGTCGGAGTTCGACGAGCGGCTTATGCTGACCCGCCGCCCGGGCCTGTTCCTGGCCGGCGAAATGCTGGACTGGGAGGCGCCGACCGGCGGCTATCTGCTGCAGGGCTGCTTCGCCATGGGTGTTGCGGCCGGCAAGGGCATGGTGGAGTGGCTGGGGCGGCGGTGACGCATACGGTCCTGCGAACTGCAGGCCTCCGGCATCCATCTACCGGCCTTGAGCGACCAGCGCGTCGAGTGCCGCTATGACGCGAAGGTGCTCGGCATCGAGGCTGGTGACCGATGGTCCGAGCACCCTGGCGGGAACCGTCACCATTTGCAGCGGGTTCATCAGCACTTTGATGTCTTCGACCATGAATGCCGGGTTGAGCGTCCGGTCATGGTAGGAAATCTCGCTGGCTAAGACCAATGGGACCACCACCCGATCGGAGCGGTCCTCCCAACGGTCACTCTGCACGACGAGAAGATAGGGAATAACCGTTCTGCTTCGCCCTGGATTGCGATGAACGTCGAACTGCGCCATCAGCGATCCTGGTCTTCCGGCACGAAATCCCGGTTCCATTCATCCGCGAAGCGCCCATGCTTCTCGTCAAACGCATTCCATGCCGCAACGACCTTGCGCCGGTGTTCCAGATCGTCGTCGCGTTTCCGACTCTCGTCCTGCATCCAGGCCGCCAGCAGAGACTCGATGGTACCCGACAGGTTGTCGGTGTAGCTCTGGGCGGCGCGCAGCAGATCCTCGTTCAGCGTGATGTCGATGCGCCGCTTGGATGCTTGCGCATCATAGCCCGCATCCCTCTTGCCGATATGGCTCATGCCATCCTCCGCTGCTCTTCCTCCGTATGGTGATGCGGCTTTCGCCCGGTGACAAGCGCCGCAAAGAAAAAGGGCCGCCCCACCGGGACGGCCCCTCTTCATTCAACCCCGCGACCGCTTAGTAGCGGTAGTGGTCCGGCTTGTACGGGCCGGCGGTCGGCACGCTGATGTAGGCGGCCTGCTTGTCGGTCAGGGTGGTCAGCTTGGCGCCGATCTTCTCCAGATGCAGGCGGGCGACCTTCTCGTCCAGGTGCTTGGGCAGGACGTAGACCTTGTTCTCGTAGTTGGCGGCGTTGGTCCACAGCTCGATCTGGGCCAGCACCTGGTTGGTGAAGCTGGCGCTCATCACGAAGCTGGGATGGCCGGTGGCGCAGCCCAGGTTGACCAGACGGCCCTGGGCCAGGACGATCAGGCGCTTGCCGTCGGGGAACACGACCTCGTCGACCTGCGGCTTGACCTCTTCCCAGACCAGATTGCGCAGGGCGTCGATCTGGATCTCGCTGTCGAAGTGGCCGATGTTGCAGACGATGGCGCGGTCCTTCATGGCCCGCATGTGGTCGATCGTGATGACGTCGACGTTGCCGGTCGCGGTGACGAAGATGTCGCCCTGCGGAGCGGCATCTTCCATCGTCACGACCTGATAGCCTTCCATGGCGGCCTGCAGGGCGTTGATCGGGTCGATCTCCGTCACCAGAACGCGGGCACCCTGCGAGCGCAGGCTGGCGGCCGAGCCCTTGCCCACGTCGCCATAGCCGGCGACCACGGCAACCTTGCCGGCGACCATGACGTCGGTGGCGCGCTTGATGCCGTCGACCAGCGACTCGCGGCAGCCGTAGAGGTTGTCGAACTTCGACTTGGTGACGCTGTCGTTCACGTTGATGGCCGGGACCTTCAGCGTGCCCTTCTTCATCATCTCATACAGGCGATGCACGCCGGTGGTGGTCTCTTCCGACAGGCCGCGGACGCCGTCCAGCATCTCCGGATACTTGTCGTGCATGATCTGGGTGACGTCGCCGCCATCGTCCAGGATCATGTTCGGGGTCCAGCCATCCGGGCCGCGCAGGGTCTGCTCGATGCACCACCAGAACTCCTCCTCCGTCTCGCCCTTCCAGGCGAAGACCGGGATGCCGGCGGCGGCGATGGCGGCGGCGGCCTGGTCCTGGGTGGAGAAGATGTTGCAGGACGACCAGCGCACGGTGGCGCCGAGTGCGGTCAGCGTCTCGATCAGCACGGCGGTCTGGATGGTCATGTGCAGGCAGCCGACGATGCGGGCGCCGGCCAGTGGCTTGGCATCGCCGAACTCGGACCGCAGGGCCATCAGGCCCGGCATCTCGGTCTCGGCGATGGTGATCTCCTTGCGGCCCCAGTTCGCGAGGCTGATGTCCTTGACCTTGTAGTCCGTGAATTCGGCGGCCATGAGGGATGACTCCTGGTGGGCGGTGACGGTTCGGGAAGCGGAGATTCAGGCGCGCCGGATCCCCGGCCCTGCCGCTGTAATTGGCGAAGGGTGTACCAGCGGTTCCGGAACCATGCAAGCATAAAGATATCTTTATGTTTGCTGGGTATGTTCACCGAAGCAAGCACCGATAGCGTTTTGTTCGCTTTACGTTCTAGTCGGCCGCGGCTAAGCTGCCGGCATGGATGAGATCAAGCGACCGCCGATCAAGGGCCGGGGTGCGGTGAGCAATGCCACCGGCCGCTTCGAGCGCGAGACCCGCGTCCTGACCGACGACGGCTGGACCGGCTATGCGTCGGGCGGGAACGAGGCGTTGTCCGATCCGGTGCGGACCACCGTCTCCCCGGCCTCGGCCAAGTCGATCATCGCCCGCAACCAGTCGCCCGACGTCGCCTTCGACCAGTCGGTGAACCCGTACCAGGGCTGCGAGCACGCCTGCATCTACTGCTTCGCCCGGCCGACCCATGCCTATCTGAACCTGTCGCCGGGGCTGGATTTCGAGACGAAGCTGTTCGCCAAGCGCAACGCGGCGGAGCTGCTGGCGAAGGAGCTGCGGGCGAAATCCTATGTGTGCCAACCGCTGGCCTTGGGCGCCAACACCGATGCCTACCAGCCGGTCGAGCGGACGGAGGGCATCACCCGGCGGGTGCTGGAGGTCTGCCGCGACTTCAACCAGCCGGTCAGCATCATCACCAAATCGGCGCTGGTCCTGCGCGACCTCGACATCCTGGTGCCGATGGCGGTGAGCGGATTGGCCTCGGTGGCAATCTCCGTCACCACGCTGGACCGCGACCTCGCCCGCGTGATGGAGCCGCGGGCCAGCACCCCGCCGCGCCGGCTGGAGGCCATCCGCACCCTGGCGGAAGCCGGTGTTCCGGTGGCGGTGCTCGCCAGCCCGATGATCCCGGCGCTGAACGACCACGAGTTGGAGGCGATCCTGGAAGCGGCGGCCGGCGCAGGGGCGAGTGCGGCCAGCTACATCCTGCTGCGTCTGCCGCTGGAGATCGCCACCCTGTTCGAGGAGTGGCTGCGCACCCATGTCCCCAACCGCGCCGACCGCGTGCTGAGCCTGATGCGGCAGAGCCGCGACGGCGCGCTGTACCGCTCCGGCTTCGGCACGCGGATGAAGGGTACCGGTCCCTACGCCGAGCTTCTGCGCCACCGCTTCAAGCTGGCCTGCCGAAAGCATGGGCTGGGCGACCGGAACTGGAAGCTCGACTGCAGCCGCTTCCGGGTGCCGCCGGCCGCCGGGGACCAGCTGTCGCTGTTGTGACCGTCAGGAGCGGCGGGGCATCTTGCCCCAGGGCGACAGCGGGTCGGCCGATTTGGAAACGGCTGAATTGGAAACGGCGGACAGCGGAAGGCGGCCGGTCGCCAGCATCGCCATCACCAGCGCGGGATGGGCCGGGCCGGCGGTGTCGTGGCCGGCATGATCGGCCTGCCCGGTGCCGGCGTCGTCGTTGAGTGCCTCGTTGATGCGGGCGAAGGCTTCGATATCGTTGATGTGCAGCATGGTCCGTACCCCTCGGCTTCGACTTTTGTGCGTCGCAGCAAAAACGAAGGTAACAGCTCTGCCCTCGAATGATCTCATGTGCGGCGCTTTGACGCGGCCTTTTTAACGGGCCGGTTCGCGAACCGCCAGCATAAGCCCGAATCCGATCACGAAGAAAGCGAGAACCGTCGCCATGCCGACGCGCTGGCTGGCGAAGGCCTGGGTCGCCAGTCCGAACAGCAGCGGTCCGAAGAAGCCGACGAAGCGTCCGGTCAGGCTGTAGAGCCCGAACATCTCGCCCGCCATGCCCGGCGGGGCCAACCGCGCCATCATCGACCGCCCGGCGGCCTGGGCCGGCCCGAAGAACAGCCCCAGACCCAGCGCGAAGACCCAGAACCACAGCCGGTCCGTCGCCAGCAGCAGCGGCACGCTGCAGAACGACATGCCGGCCAGCGCGATCAGAATTACCGGCTTGGCCCCCGCCCGGTCGTCCATCCAGGCGAAGCCGATGGCTCCCGCCCCCGCCACCACGTTCAGCACGATGGCGAAGACCAAGATCTCCTCGAAACTCATGCCGAAGGTGCCGGCGGCGTAGATGCCACCGAAGGCGGTGATGGTGTTGATGCCGTCGCGATAGAAGGCACTGGCGATCAGGAAGCGCATCACCTGGCGGTAGCGCCGGGCCTCGCGCAACGTGGCGACCAGCGTCGCCACCCCCTCCCGTGCCGCACGCAATAGGCCCTGCCCGGTAGAGGGTTCGTCCGGCACCCACAGGAAATAAGGCAGAGCGAAGACGCCGTACCACACCGCGGCCAACAGCGCGGTGGCGCGGATATTGGCCTGCTCGCCCCAATCGGCCCATTGCAGTCCGAACAGGCCGAACAGCGGGGCCGGCGCCTGGACGAAGCCGACCAGAGCGAGGACAAGGCAGGTCAGCCCGCCGAAATAACCGATGCCCCAGCCCCAGCCCGACACCCGGCCCAGCAGCCGTGGCGGCACCAGCCCCGGCAAAGTGGCGTTGTAGAAGACGTTGGCCAGTTCGAACGACACGGTGGCGATCACCACGCAGGCGAGCGCGAAGGCGGCATCGGCCGGATCGGGCCTGACCCACCAGAGCGCCACGGTGAAGGCCACGGTCACCAGTGTGAACAGGGCCATCCAGGGCTTGCGCCGCCCCGCCCGGTCGGCGATGGCGCCCAGCACCGGGCTGAGCAGCGCGATGGCGACGCCGGCTGCAGTCATCGCCGCCCCCCAGCGCGCGGTGCCCTCCACCGGATCGCCGACCACGCCACGGGCGAAATAGACCGAGAAGACGAAGGTGGTGATGATGGTGTTGTAGGCGGAATTCGCCCAGTCGTAGAGACACCAGGAAACGATGGCGCGCCGGGAGGGGGGGCTGTGAAAGAGTACGACTTCGCTCAAACGCCCTCGCCCCCCGTCAACCCGTCGATCCCGAAGGAGATCTGGTTGTTGTCGTAGCGGGCGACGATGCGCAGGCGGTCGCCGGCCGAAAGCGCGATCGGCTTTTCCAGGAAGGTCATCGCCTGCTTCCAGTGGTTGGTGCGGGCGCGGCTTTCCGACTTGTAGACCACCTCGTCGTCCATGAAGAGGTCGAACCAGAAGGCGACGCCGTGACAGGTGCCGGCGGTGACGATGGTCACGTCGATCACCCGCTCGCCCTCCTCCGGCATGTTGCGGGTGAAGTCGAAATCCAGCGCGGTGAAGGGCTTGGACAGCGGCGTGTGGGCGTCGGCGCCGAGGTCGATCTGCTGGTAGCCGGGGGAGCGGAAGACGTCGAAGCTGCCCATGTCGAAGCCGTCGATGGTCTCCACCGGGTTGATGCGGGCAAGTTCCGGCGTCTCCACCAGCACAGCGTAGACGGTGGAGGCGCGCGGGATGATGGCGCCGCCCGGCTTCACCAGATGGGTGCGGGCATGCTGCAGCACCGACAGCATGCGCGGGGCCAGCATGCCGATGTTGATCAGTTCCGACACGAAGACGTCGGCCTTCTCCGGCAGGTCGCCGCCCTCCCCCACCGTCAGCTGGGTGGACAGGCGCGGCACCACGTCGATGCGGTCGGCATAGCCGTTGCGCGCCACCGTCTCCTTGGCGACGCGAGCCAGGATCGGGTTGACCTCGCAGGTCACCACCTTCTTGGCGCCCGCGCGCGCCGCCATCATGGCGACGATGCCGGAGCCGGTGCCGATCTCCAGCACCAGCTGGCCGGGCTTCACCGCCCGTTCCAGCGACTGCTTGTAGGCCTCGTTCCGCTCGAAATCGTTGATCATCGGCAGGTGCCAGCCGGGCACAGCGTTGGAATAGATCAGCCGGCGGGTGAACTTCACCATCGGGTGGTCGGGCGCCTGCTCGCGCGCCGCCTCGATCACCTCGATGGCTTCCGCCGCGCGGTCCAGGCTCTGCAGCACATGGGCGAGCCCGACCTGGGCCGGGACGAAGCGCGGGGCGGCGGCGAGCACGATGCGGAACTCCGCCTCCGCCTCCGCCAGCCGGCCGCGGGTGGAGAGCAGTTCGGCCAGGCTGTAGTGGACGTCGAGATAGTCGGGGGCCTGCTCCAGCGCGATGCGGAAATGCTGCTCCGCCTCCTCCAGCTCGCCCAGCTCGCGCAGGGTGGCGGCGAGGAAATGGTGCATCTCCGGCGACTCGGGCCGGAGGTCCAGCGCGGTGCGGAAGCAGTCCGCCGCCTCTTCCAGCCTCGTCTGCACCTTCAAGGCGTTGCCGAGATTGCCGTGCAGTTCCGGCAGGCGCGTGTTGATGGCGAGGCCGGCGCGGAAGGACTCCTCCGCCTCCGCCGCACGGCCCTGCTGGAAGAGCAGGCTGCCGCGGCTGTTGTGGAAGGACGGGTCGTTGCCGTTCTCCGCGATGGCCTGGGCGAACAGGGTCAGCGCATAGTCGGGATGGTCGGTGTGGGCGGCGACCAGCCCCAGCAGATGCAGCGCCTGGGCATTGTGCGGATCCGTCGCCAGGATCGCCCGGCAGACCTCCTCCGCCCCCGCCAGATCGTTGCTGCGGAAACGCTTGGCCGCTTCGATCAGGGTCGGGGCGGGGGTGTCGGTCATCGCTGCGGCTCCAGGGGACGGCGGAAACACGAAAAGATCGCCGCACCATACCGGGAATTGCCGCTCCGCTACAGCCTTTCGATCCGGGGCGTTGGACCCGGGATGCACACTCCCCCCTACCCCTCGCCGGCATTCACCCAGCCCCAGCGGTCCCAGGCGCCGTCGAGGAAGGCGGTCAGGCGCGGGCCGGCGGGGAGGCCGGAACAGGACAGCAGCGATGGGGCGACGCGGCCGGCGCCGCGGGTCCACCACAAACTGGCATCCTCACCCAGCGGACCGGACAGGCGGTTCAGCAGGGCGCGGGTGGCGGGGCTGACGCGCTCCGGCTCCGGACGGCCGAGGATGGCGAGGCGGGCCGGCAGCCCCTCCACGTCGGCACCGGCGCGGCAGGCGTCCGCCGCCAGCGCTTCGGCACGGGACAGCCACGCGGCACAGGCGGCGGGGGCGTCGGCGATGTCGAAGCCGGCGGGCAGGCCGGCGGCGATGGTGAAAGGATAAGGACGGCCGACCCGGTCGGCGCTGGGCATCCACACCCCCACCAGCGGGGCGGCGCCGCACAGGCCGGCGGACAGGGCGAAGCGCCAGACCGGACCTTGAGCGAACAGCGGGTCCCACTCGCCGCCCAGCCGCCGCCCGGCCTCGCCCAGGGCAGCCGACAGCCAGCGGTCCCAGGGGCCGAGAACCGCCGCCGGCAGGCCGTGGCCGACGAAATCGCCGCGCGCCGGAACCTTGCCGTGGAAGCCCATCACCGGATCGGTGCCGCGCGGCGTGCCGAACGATCCCATCATGGCGGCGCGGCCCGATCGTTTTGAGGCGTGGGCTGGGCCATGGGCGGGACCATCGGATGGGAAGCGGATTGGGCCAGCACCTCCTCGACACGGGCGACCAGCGCCTCGTCGGGCGGGACGGGGGCGAAGCCGACGGCGAACAGGGCGGCCAGATGGTCGCCCAGCGCGCGGCGGCGTGCCTCGTTGGCCGGGCCGGGCAGCGTACGCTGCCAGTCCAGCGCCACCCATTCCGCCAGCGCGCCGGCATCCATCGGCTCCGCCCCGCCGACCATGCGGTAGATGCGCAGGGTCCGGCGCAGCTGGTCGGGCAAGGCCCAGTCGGCGCGCAGCCGCTCCTCCAGCCGCAAGACGATGCGGGCGAGGAATTGGGTGCGCAGGGCGCGGCGGTAGACCTCCTGCGCCGGGCCGGCGATGCGCCCGCCCTGGTACAGGCCGCCGGCCAGCGCGGGCTCGGCCCAGCCATGCGCCGCGTCGAAGGCCAGCGGCAGGGCGCGCAGGGCGTCCAGCGCCGGCAGGATCGCCGCCGGGTCGGCGTCGTCGACGCGGATCAGGGAGCGCGGCGGCGTGTCGAGCGGGCGCAGCGCCGCCTCCACCGCCGCGGCTCCGGCATCGGCGCGCTCCAGCAGGGCGGCGTTGCCGCGGGCGCTGACCAGCCACCAGCCGCCGACCAGAAGGCCGAGCATCAGCGCGGCGGCGGCGGATAGCGCGCTCCGGCGGCGGCGGGCGCGCTCCACCGCCCGGTCGATCCGGGCGAGGTTGGCCTCGGGGAAGACCACGTCGGGCAGCAGGCGGTCGAGGAAATAGGTGGAGGCGCCGGCGGCCGGATCGGGCTCCAGCAGGGCGAGCGCGCCGCCGGTCTGGGTGGCGCTGGTCAGGTAGAGGCCGCGCAGACGGGGTGTCTCCTCCCCATGTTCGGAGCCGAACACGGTGTCGACGATGTCGGCCAGCGCCGGTTCCAGCTCCGCCACGCGCAACGCCAGGGCGAAGGCGTCGCCGCGGCGGCGGAGGTCCGGTTCCTGGTGCAGCCGGTCGAGCAGACGTTCGTCCAGCCGCCGCACCAGCCCGGCATAGAGATCGCGGAACACCGGCAACGGTCCGGCGGCTGATGCGGGGGCCGGCTCGTCCGCCGGCAGCGTCAGGCCCCAGACTTGGGAACGCGCCTCGCGGTCCAGCGGATCGAAGAAGGTGGTGAAGCCGTCCAGCAGGTCGGCCTTGGTCAGCAGCAGATAGACCGGCAGCCGCAAGCCCAGCTGCACGCGCAACTCGTTCAGGCGCTGGCGGATCAGGATGGCGTGGTTGCGCCGCTCCGCCTCGTCCCAGGCGGCGAGGTCCGGCAGGCTCAGCGTCAGCAGGACGCCGTTGGCGGGCTGGAGCGGCCGATGCTCCTTCAGCAGGTCGAGCAGGCCGGACCACACCCGCCCGTCCACCGCGCGCCGGCTGTCCTGGGTGGTGTAGCGGCCGGCGGTGTCGATCAGCACGGCGCGGTCGGTGAACCACCAGTCGCAGTTGCGGGTGCCGGCCAGCCCCGCCAGCGGTCCGGCCAGCGACGCCGCCACGCCGTCGTCCGCCGCGGTGGCGCCCAGCCCGGCATTGGTAAGCGCCGTGGTCTTGCCCGAACCGGGAGCGCCGATCACCAGATACCAGGGCATCTGGTAGAGATAGCGGCCGCCGCGCCGCTTGCGCAGCCGCGCCAGCACCGCGTCCATCCGCTTGCGGACCGTGGCGATCTCTTCCAGCGAGGCCTTCAACTCCGGGTCGCGGGTGGCGGCAAGCGCCTCCAGCAGGCGGGCGTTGGCGGCGCGCTCGCGGGCGTCGATGCGGCGGTTGACCGCCACCCAGCCGGCCAGCGCCAGGACGAGTGGCAACAGCCGGACGCTCCAGTCGGCCTGGACGGTCGGCAGCACATGGGGAGCCAGCGCCGCGGCCAGCCGCGGCAGCAGCAGCCAGCCGGCCAGCCCCAGCGCCAGCACGCCGGTCAGCGACAGCGCCCAGCGGGTGCGGGCGGAGCGGTGCGGCGACGGAACGGCGGCTGGCTTGCGGCGGCGCTTGGGCGGTTTGGCGCCTGCCTTTGCGGGACGGGGATCGGCCATGGCGGGCGCCCTATTGCGGATAGAGGCGGATGTCGATCCGCCGGTTGGCGTCACGACCGGCGGGCGTATCGTTCAGGGCGATGGGCTCCTGGTCGCCATGGCCCTCGGCCGACAGGCGGGTGGGGGCGATGCTGCGCTCCAGCAGCTTGCGCACGGCGTCGGCGCGGGCTTCGGTCAGGGTCCGGGCGGTGGGCAGCCGGCCTGTGGCCGGGGTCTGGTCGTCGGTGTGGGCGACCACCAGGACGCTGCCGGGCTCCGCCGCCAGGGTCTGGCCCACCCGTTCTACGATGGCGCGGTGGCGGGCCTTCACCGCCTCGCTGCCGGTGGCGAACATCGCCGCCGCGGGGATGCGGATCACCAGGGCGCCGTCCTCCCCCGCCAGGACCTCCACGGCGCCGATGCGGATTTCCGGGGCGAGCTGGCCGGTGATGCGGGCGATCAGGGCGGGACCGGCGGTGGGCGGCGGCGGAGGAACCATCCGCGCGATCTCGATCGGGCGGTCGGGCAGCAATGCTTCGATACGTGCCGCCACCGGCTCCGCCTGCCGGTCGAGGGCGCCGGCGAGATGGACATAGAGGCCGGACAGGCCCAGCGCCACCGCAGCCCACAGGATCCAGCCGGGCAAGGCAGCGCCCAGGGTGCTCCCCAACGGGCGGAACGGCTCCGCCACCCCGGCCCAGGCCGGCGACAGATCCGCCGCCACGTCGCCGCGGGCGCGGCGCAGGATGCGGTACAGCTCGTCACGCAGGCGGGCGAGGTCGTGGGCGCCGCCGGGTTTGTCGCGGAACCGCCCCTCGAAGCCCAGGGACAGGCAGGCGTAGAACAGCTCCAGCGCGTGGCGGTGACGGCGCGGGTCGCCCAGCATGCCGTCGAGCAGGTCGAAGAAGCGCACCCCGGCACCGGGCTCCGCGACCGAGGCTCCGCCATGGCCGGCGGCGCGGGCGACGTCGTCCAGCGTGGCGGCCAGCGCGACGCGGGCGGCGGCGATGTCGTCCGGGTCGAGGCCGGCGAGGGCGGCTTCGCGGTCGAACCGCTCCAGCGCCGCGGCCGCGGCGGCGCGGGGCGGATCGGCGAGGGCGCGGTCACGCAAGGTTCCGGCCAGCGCCAGCACCGGGGCGGCGACGGTCAGCAGGGGGTTGAGGCAGTCGCGGGGACGGGGGCGCAGGGGCGGATTGGTGGCGTCTCGGATGGGCGGAGGCGCGGCCTCCACCAGCAATTCCGCTCCGCCCGCTCTTTCTTCCGCCTTCATGTCTCGTCCGCTGTGGGGGAAATTCGGGGGAGGTATAGCAGCGTCGGGGCGGTGGGGGGAACCTGGGGGTAGGGCGCCGGCTGCGGTTGCCCCCTCCCCATCCCTCCCCCCTCGGTCGGCCGAAGGCCGATCCGATCGCGGGAGAGGGTGCCTTGTGCGAAGCGGCGGCAGTCCCCTCCACCTCGAAGAGGGGGAGGGTTAGGGAGGGGGCAACCGCAGCCAGCTCCCCTACCGCACTCCGCTGTTGCTGTAGTCGTACTGCACCCGTGGCGCCGCGGCGGGGGTGCCGGCGATCTTTTCGATCAGGGAGCCGATGCCGCCCGACCTCGGCTCGGCGGAGGCGACCGGGACGCCGCCCTGCGGCACCGCACCGGGCGGCGGGCTCCAGGCGGGGGCGCCGTCCAGGCCGGGGAGCGGTCGGGCGGGCTTGCCGGCGTGGGCGTCCATCATGAAGTCGCGCCACAGCTTGGCCGGCAGGCTGCCGCCGGTGACCTTCTTCATCGCGTCGTTGTTGTCGTTGCCCAGCCACACCCCGGCGACCAGATCGGCGGTGAAGCCGACGAACCAGGCGTCGTGATAGTCCTGGGTGGTGCCGGACTTGGCCGCCGCCGGGCGGTTCAGCCGGGCGCTGCGGCCGGTGCCGTAATCCAGCACGCCGCCCATCATCTGCGTCAGCTGCACCGCATGGGCGGGATCGACCACCGCCCCGCCGCCACCACCCTGGCGCCGGTACAGCACGATGCCGTCGCGGCTCTTGATCTCGGTGATGGCGTAGGCCCAGACCGGGGCGCCGCGATTGGCGATGCCGGCATAGGCGCGCACCAGTTCCAGCGGCGTCACCTCGCTGGTGCCGAGCGCCAGCGACAGGTCGCGGGTCAGCGGCGAGGCGATGCCGAGGTTCGACGCGATGCGCCGCACCCGGTCGGTGCCGACCCGCTCGATCAGCCGCGCCGTCGCCGTGTTGGACGAATGGGCCAGCGCCGCGGCCAGCGTGACGGTGCCGCGATACTTGCCGTCATAGTTGCCGGGGCTCCAGGTGCCGAGCTGGACCGGCGCATCCTCGATCGCGCTGTCGGGGGACCAGCCGGCCTCCAGCGCCGCCAGATAGACGAAGGGCTTGAAGGCGGAGCCCGGCTGGCGCATCGCCTGGGTGGCACGGTTGAATTCGCTGCTGTCGTAATCGCGGCCGCCGACCAGCGCGCGCACCGCGCCGTCGGGGCTCATGGCGACGAGCGCGCCCTGGCGGACGTTGGCGGCGGCACCGGGACCGGCCAGCAGCGCCTCCATCCGCTGTTCGGCGGCGCGCTGCATCTTCAGGTCCAGCGTGGTGCGGACGATCACGTCGCCATGGTCGGGACCGGCGAAGCCCGACACCAGATCGGTCACCCAGTCCGCGAAATAGCGGCCGTCGCCGCCCGGCTTTCGCTTGGGCGAGGGCTTGGCGGCGCGCGCCGCCTCATATTGCGCCTGGGTGAGATAACCGGCGTCCAGCATCGCCGCCATCACCACCCGCGCCCGTTCCGCCGACTCGTCGGGGTTGGAACTGGGGGCGTAGCGCGACGGCGCCTTCAGCAGGCCGGCCAGCACCGCCGATTCGCGGACGTCGACCTCGGTCGCCGGCTTGCCGAAATAGGTGCGGGCGGCGGCGTCCACCCCGAAGGTGCCGGCGCCGAGATAGACGCGGTTCAGGTAGGCGGTGAGGATCTGGTCCTTGGTGAAGCGGCTCTCCAGCCACAGCGCCAGCATCGCCTCCTGGATCTTGCGCTTCAGCGACTTCTCCGGCGTCAGGAACAGGTTCTTGGCCAGCTGCTGGGTGATGGTGGACCCGCCCTGCACCGCCCGGCCGGAGCGCCAGTTGACGTAGACGGCACGCGCCAGACCCAGCGGGTCGATGCCGAAATGGCCGTAGAAGCGGCGGTCCTCGATCGCCAGCACGGCATCGACCAGATGCGGCGGCAAGTCGCGCACGCTGAGCGTCGTGCCGTGCAGGTCGCCGAAGCGGGCGAACTCCGTTCCGTCCGCGGCCAGCACGGTGACGGAGGCGCGGCGTTCGAACTGCGCCACCTTGGAGATGTCCGGCAGGTCGAGCGCGAACCAGGCGAGCACCATGCCGAGGGCGATGCCGCACCAGATGGCGGCGACCAGCCCCCCCTGCACAAGCCGCCTGCCCCACCCCCCGCCCTTGCGGGGAGGCTGCGGCGCCCGGCCGGGACGTCCGGCGGGAGGGGCCGGCGGCTGCGGCGGCTGAGCGCCGCCGGACCGGTGGGCGGACGGCTTGGACGAGTGGAGCTTAGACGAGCGGAGCTTAGGCGCGCTGAGCTTGGGCAAGGAAATCCTTGGCAAGGTGAAGGACGGCAGCGTGAAGGACGGCAGATTGAAGAGGGGCAGCCCGGACCGGCGGCGCGGCCGCTGGACCGGCTTGTAGGGCGTCGGCGGCGGGGCGGCCGAGGGCGGCGGCGCCTTGCGGCGCGGCTTGCCGCGGGCGAGCGACGCCAGCGCCGCGGACGCGATGTTGCGGGCGATACCGCCAGCCGACAGCTTGTCGAGCGGCGACGGGTCGTCGCGGGTGCGGACAGGGCGGGGGCCGGCATAAAGCTGACCCGTCCGGTGCTGCTCCGTCATGTGGTCCGGTCGGTCGGCGGTCACGGCGCGCTCGCAAAGCCCAGTAAGGTCGGTGTCATGCCAAGGGGAACGTCCCCCGCAAAGGTCCTCATACGCCCACGCCCGCTTCGCCGAAAGACCGCTGGCGGGCGGGCGATTATTTGTCCCGCGACCGTGGCGAAAGAATGACGCTGTCCACAATTGCGGAGTAGAGCCCGGCAACGGCGGCTGAGACCGATATGACGGCTCTATGAAGTTTGTCGGGTGCCCGACTTCCGGCATGGACGGGGCGCTTTTGTCTCAGGCACACTTTGCGCCTTGAGCGGGGCCGCGCCGCCGGCCGAGACACCAACCCGTCTGAACGCCACCCCTTCAAACGCCATGCAAGAGCCAGGGAGACCGGACGTCATGTCCAAGATCGAGAACGCCCAGATCGGTCACACGCAGTCCGAGACCCAGCGGTCCAGCGCCGAGACGCAGCGCGCCGCCAAGAGCTTCACCCGCCGCCTGCTGCTGCAGAGCGCGGCGGCTGCGGCCGGCGTCGCCTCGGTCGGTCCCTTCGTGCTGCGCGAAGGACGTGCCGCGTCGGGATCGGTGAAGATCTTCTCCTGGGCCGGCTACATCAGCCCGGACATGCTGGCCGATTTCGAGAAGAAGACCGGCGTCAAGGCGACCCTGACCGAATACGGCACCAACGACGAACTGCTGAACCAGTTGAAGGCCACCGGCGGCGCCGGCTTCGACATCATCCATCCCACCGTCGACCGCGTGCCGAACTATGTCGAGTTCGAGCTGGTGCAGCCGCTCGACGAATCGAAGGTGAAGTGGGATGGCTGCCTGAAGTCGTCGGTCGAGGGTTCCGCCGGGATGGGCGGCGTCGTCGGGGCCAAGCGCTATTTCGCCCCGGCCGACTGGGGGACGGAGGCGCTGGCCTTCGACATGAAGAAGGCGCCGCTGGCCTACGGCACCGCCAGCTACGGCGACCTGTGGGCGCCGGCCAACGCCGGCAAGGTGACGGTGCGCGGCCATTCCTCGCTGATCGGCATCGCCCTGTGGCTGGAAAGCCAGGGCAAGCTGCCCCACCCCGTCCGCGACCAGTTCAAGGACGAGGCGAAGGCCCGCGCCAACTTCGACGCCATCCTGAAGGTGGCCGCCGCCAACAAGAAGTCGGTCGCCCAGTTCTGGAGCAACGAGAACGAGGCCCAGGGCGCCTTCCGCACCAACGGCTGCGTCATCGGCCAGACCTGGGACAGCAGCGCGGTGGCGCTGCGCAAGGAAGGGCTGCCGATCCGCTTCGTGGCGCCGAAGGAGGGTGCGCTCGCCTGGATGGAAGGCTTCGCCATTCCGAAGAAGGCGGACAACCTGGAGAACGCCTATGCCTGGATCAACTGGTTCTACACGCCCCAGGCCGGCGCGCTCTACACCAACCATTCCGGCATCGCCAGCACCTCGGTCGGCGCCGAGGCGCACCTGACCGACCTGAACAAGCAGTTCTTCGCCGACGCCTATCCGGGCGACGCGCTGCAGAAGCTGTGGTGGTGGCCGATCCAGGAGGCGTGGTACGTCTCCATCCGCAACGAGTACCAGGATCGCTTCCTGGCGGCGTGATCGGCATACAGCAGGGTCCATGAGCCAAGACGTCCAACTCGACCACGTCACCATGCGGTTCGGCGACACAGTCGCCGTCCGCGATGTGTCGCTGACCATCGGGGCCGGGGAGTTCTTTAGCTTCCTGGGGCCCTCCGGCTGCGGCAAGACCACCATCCTGCGCATGATCTCCGGCTTCATGGAGCCGACGGCGGGCGCCGTCCGCATCGGCGGCCGGGACATGAAGGGAATCGGGCCGAACAAGCGGCCGACCGCGCTGATCTTCCAAAATCTAGCCCTGTTCCCGCTGATGACGGTGGCCGACAACATCGGCTTCGGGCTGGAGGTGCGCGGCGTACCGACCGCCGACCGCAAGCGCCGAGTGCGGGAACTGCTGGAACTGGTGGCCCTGCCCGACACGGCGGACAAGCGGGTGACCGACCTGTCCGGCGGCCAGCGCCAGCGCATCGCCATCGCCCGCGCGCTGGCGGTGGAACCGGCGGTGCTGCTGCTGGACGAGCCTCTCTCCGCACTGGACCTCAAGCTGCGCCAGCACATGCGGGCGGAACTGCGCGACCTCCAGAAGCGCACCGGCGTCACCTTCATCTACATCACCCACGACCAGGGCGAGGCATTGACCATGTCCGACCGGATCGGCGTGATGTCGCGCGGCGTGCTGGAGCAGGTGGGCGACGGCAAGACCATCTACGACCATCCGCAGACCGCCTTCGTCGCATCCTTCGTCGGCGAGTCGAACCGCTTCTCCGGACAGGTCGCGGAGGCGGCGGAGGGCTGGGCGGTGCTGGACACCGCCTTCGGGCGTTTGCGCGGGCGCAACCCGCGGGGGCTGGCGGCGGGCGATCGCGCCACCCTGTTCGTCCGACCGGAACGGCTGACGCCCGAACGTCTGGGGGCGGGCGAGAGCGACAACAGCCTGAGCGCCCGCGTCAGCCACAGCGACTTCGAGGGCGCCTTCGTCAACGCCTTCCTCGACGGTGGGCTGACCGTGCAGATGCCGCATCTGGGCCAGGAGCCGGCCTTCGTCCCCGGCGAGACGGTGCGGCTGGGCTTCCGGGCTACGGACGCCGTGGTGTTGCCGAGGGGGTGAGATATGCCCTCTCCCATACCCCCCTCTCCCCCCCGGGGAGAGGGTCGGGGTGAGGGGGATGCACAGCGTGGCTCTGGTGGAAATCGGGGGGTACGCAATCCTTGAAGATCCTCGCCGCGCACCCCCTCACCCTAACCCTCTCCCCGGGGGGGAGAGGGGATATCTTAGCGGTTAAAGAGCGCACAAACGAAAACGCCCCGGCCGATTGGCCGGGGCGTTTGGCATTCCTATAACCCGCAAGCCTTAGCTGGCCTGCTGGATCGCCGACAGCTGCCACTGACCGCCGCGCGGGCGGACGAAGGTCCACAGCTCCGTCGCTTCGGTCGGCTGCGAGGCATTGCCCTCCACCACCCGGCCGCTGGCGCGGTCCACCGTGGTGTCGATCAGCGAGAAGCGCATGGCGACGGTGGCGTATTCCTGCGCCCCTTCACGCCAGCCCTCGGCCAGATCGCCCTGCAGCAGGCGGACGTCGCTGACCTTGTTGACCACGCCACGGTTGCGGTTCTCGGTCAGGTCGTCGGTGAAGTAGGCCAGCATCTCCGGCGTCGTGGCGGCGCGCAGGGCGTCAACATCCTCACGCCCGTAGGCGGTCTGGACGGTGACGAGCAGACGCTCGAACGACTCGAAGTCGGCGGGCTGGATGCCGATCTCGTCGGAAGCCTGACGGCGCTGGGCCGGGCCGGCATTGCCGCCGCCCATCGGGGTGCCACCGACCGGGTTGTAGCGGACGTCGGCCGCGTCGCGGTTCATCTGGCCGCCCTGCGGGCCGCCGGCATAGGCCGGGTTGCCGCCGCCCATCTGGCTGCCCAGCGGGCCGCCGGCCGGCGCGGTGTTCGCCGTTTGCGAGCGGCTGCGGAAGAAGCGGATGGCCAGACGAACCAGGAAGACGACCAGCAGGATCTGCAGGATGAAGCCCAGGATGCCGGCGAAGCTGCCGAGCCCCTCGAAGAAGCCGCCGCCGAACAGCATCGCGCCGATGCCGGCGCCGATCAGGCCGCCCATCAGGCCCGACATGAAGCCGCCGCCGAAGAAGCCGCGCGAGGGTGCCGCCGCCGGGGCGGTGGCCTGCGAGCCGGGGCGCTGCACGCCCGGAGCAGCCGCCGGGGCGGCGGAGCGCTCCATCGGCGAGACCGCGTTGGGCGCGGTGGAGGTGGCGGCCGGCGCCTCGGTCGTGCGGCTGCCGCGGCTGCCCGAGGAGCTGCTCTTGCCGGCGCGGGCGTCGGCGGTGCCGGCGGCCAGCGCCATCACCAGCGCAACCGCCACGGCGGTGGCGGCGCGGGCGCCGCGCATCTTGGTGGAGGTGGCGGAAAGGCTCGAAGGTCGGGTCTTCTCGCTCATGATCGTGCTCGCTTGTCGCATCTGGTCGGTTATCCAGCCTTCCCACATGGGGGTGGTGGCCGCCCCGTTTAAGAGGCGGTCTCACTTTTTTCCAGCAACAATCGGTGCCGCCGCGTAATCAGTCTCATTTTGCAGCGCACCATCCATCATCGGATCGCCCTTCAGGGCGTCGATCGCCCGCCGGTCGCGCTTGGTCGGGCGCCCGGCGCCGGGCTGCTGGAACGGCGCACGGTAGGGATCCTGCAGCCGCTCCTCCGGCACCGGCGGGGCGAGGTCCTCGTATAGCGCCTGGGCCTCCGGCGCCGGCCCGCGGCGGCTGCCCAGCGCCACCACCTTGATGACGCGGATGTGCCGCCCCTGGGCGAAGGTCAGCACGTCGCCCGGCTTCACCGACGCATGCGCCTTGGTCACCACCGCCCCCGACAGTCGCACGCCCCCGTCGTTGCACAGCTTGGCGGCAAGGCTGCGCGTCTTGAAGAAACGCGCGTACCAAAGCCACTTGTCGATCCGCAGCCGGCCGGGGGTGGAGTCTTCGGTGTCGGTGTTGCCGGCGGTGTTGCTCATGGGCGTTTCCGTCACTGGGTTCAGGTTGTTAAATTCGCTACGTTAGCCCCCCACCCTAACCCTCCCCCGCTGGGCGGAGGAGGGGACAAGTGCTTTGGCGGGAGAGTGGCGGCAGTCCCTCCCCCGCCCAGCGGGGGAGGCTAGGTGGGGGTCTAGCTTGCCACCCCCCTCACATCCCCGACAGCTGCCGCAGCTTGGCAAACGGGTGGTCCTCGTTCGTCGGCTTTTCCCGCCGCTGCCGGTTCGCCTGCTGCTGGCGGGAGGGCCGCTTCCGCTTCCAGGTCACCGCCCCGTCCTCGGCCACCATCCGCACATAGCCGAGCCCGGTCAGCACCGCGCCCAGTTCCTCCGCCGACAGGCCGACGCGCTGGCCGAGCGCCACCTCGCGGATCGGGGTGTTCGCCTTGGACGCCGTCAGCAGCTCCGTCTCCAGCCGGTCGAGCATGTCCACGCGCAACGCCCGGCCGCCGGCCAGCGGGTAGCCGATGGCTTCCCAGAAGGCGGGCGGCGCGCCGCCATCCTTGACAGGCGGGGCTTCCACCGACACGCGGCCGGGCGGCGGGATCGGAACCGGCAAGGGATGGCCCTTCGACACCGCCCACAGCAGCCCGCGCAGGCTCACCGCCGCCGGCTTGGCGAGCGCCGTCAGATAGAGGTGGGACACGCCCAGCCGGACGCCCAGCTTGCCCAGCGCCTTGCGGTCCTCGCGCTCCAGCTGTTCGACCATGGCGGCGACGGGTGCGCGCGGCAGCACGCCCAGCCCTTCCACCAGCTGGAAAGCCACCCCGCGGCCTGGGCCGGACAACCCCTCCGCGACGGAAAGGGCAAACAGCGGTTTCAGCCGGGCGGCAATGTGGTCCTTCAGCCAGCGGTCCAGCCGGGCCCGCACCCGCTCGCGCTGGGCCTGGTCCAGCATGCCCTCGTCGAACGGCACCACCAGCGGCGCCAGCACCGACGGCCCGGCGGCCAGCCGCGCCACCGGCAGATCGTCGGCGCTCAGCACCCCGTCCGGCCCAAGGGTGAAAACGTCGTCGGGTTCGGCCTCGAAGGCGCGCAGGCGCTTGGCCAACTCGTCGCGCAGCGCCCGGCGGGCGGCGGTCAGCAGAGACTTCGCCTCGTCGGAGCGGTCGGGCGCGTCGGGGACGAAGCGGAAGCCCTCCAACCGCCCCACCACATGCCCCTCCACCACCACCTCGCCGTCGGCGCGCACGCCGCCCAGCAGCGAGCGGCCGTCCTTCAGCGTGCGGGCCAGAGTGGCGGAGCGGCGGTCGATGAAGCGCTGGGTAAGCCGCTCGTGCAGGGCGTCGGACAGCCGGTCCTCGATGGCGCGGGTGCGCTCCTGCCAGTGCAGCGGGTCCTTCAGCCAGGTCGGCCGGTTGGAGATGTAGGTCCAGGTGCGGATATGGGCGATGCGGGCGACCAGCGCATCGATGTCGCCCTCGGTCCGGTCGAGCCGGGCGATCTGCTTCGCCACCCAGTCATCGTCCAGCCGGCGCAAGGGCGCGCGCAGGCTGCGGAAGATCTGGCCGAGCAGCTTGGTATGGGCGTCCGACAGCACCTTGCGGAAGTCGGGGACCTGACAGACCTCCCACAGCAGCTTCACGGCATCGCGACCGCGCGCGAGGTCCATGATGTCGGGATCGCGCACCAGCGCCTGCAGCGCCAGATGGTCGTCGGCCTCGCGCACGCGGCTCAGTTCCGCGATCGGCGCCCGTTCCTCCAGCGATTTCAGCAGGAAGCCCGGCGTGTCGAAACGCAGGTCGCTGTTGCGCCAGGACAGCGCCTTGACCGTCTCGAACTCGTGGTTCTCGACGCGGGTGACCAGGTCGGCGTCCAGCTCCCCCACCTCGTCGGTGGTGCCGAAGGTGCCGTCGCGCATGTGCCTCCCGGCACGGCCGGCGATCTGCGCCACCTCGGCGGGCCTGAGCCGGCGCGGGGCGAAGCCGTCGAACTTGACGATGCGGGCGAAGGCGACATGGTCGACGTCCATGTTCAGCCCCATGCCGATGGCGTCGGTCGCCACCAGATAATCGACCTCGCCCGCCTGATACAGCCCCACCTGCGCGTTGCGCGTGCGCGGGCTGAGCGCCCCCAGCACCACGGCGGTGCCGCCGCGCTGGCGCCGGATCATCTCGGCGATGGCATAGACGTCGGTGGCGGAAAAGGCGACGACGGCGGAGCGCGGCGGCAGGCGCGTCAGCTTCTTGTAGCCGGCATAGGTCAGCTGGGAGAAGCGCGGCCGACTGATGAACTCCGCCTTCGGCACCAGCCGGCGGATCATCGGCTGCATCGAATCGGAGCCCAGCACCATCGTCTCGACCATGCCGCGGGCGTTCAGCAGCCGGTCGGTGAAGATGTGGCCGCGTTCCGGATCGGCGCAGAGCTGGATTTCATCCACCGCCAGGAAATCGACGGCGCGGTCCAGCGGCATCGATTCGACGGTACAGACCCAATAGGACGGGTTGGGGGGCAGGATCTTCTCCTCCCCCGTCACCAGCGCGACCGCGTTCTTTCCCTTGATCGAGACGATGCGGTCGTAATTCTCCCGCGCCAGCAGGCGCAGGGGAAAGCCGATCATTCCGGACCGGTGACCGAGCATGCGCTCGATCGCCAGATAGGTCTTGCCGGTGTTGGTCGGCCCCAGCACGGCGACCACACGGCCCCCCCGCCCGAGACCGCCGCCCGCCGAAGCGTGAGAGGACGTCATGGTGTTAAGCTTTGGGGTGCGGAAGCCCGCAATGCAAGCGGCGGCTTGTCTTTATCGCCTTCTGCTATGCCGCAAGGAATCTCTATCTCCCCCAAACGACAAGGGCCGCCGAATGGGGGTTCGGCGGCCCTTAGTCTCACGGCGGCTGCGTTGGGGGGCTTGGGATCGCCGCCGGGAGCTTGTCCTTTCCTGTTACGTCAGTTCTTGGGCTGCTCCTGCGGAGCTTTTCCCGGACCGTTTCCGGGACCCATGCCGCCCTGCCCCATGCCACCGGGACCCATGCCGCCGGGACCCATGCCGTGGTGGCGCGGGCCGTCATGGTCGCCCCAGCCGCCATGATGGCCGCCCATGTGCTTACCCATGTGACCGCCCATATGGCCGCCCGGGCCCTGGTTCAGCATGCGGTCGGCCTGCTTCTGCTGGTCGGGCGTCAGCTGGGCATAGAGGTCGGTCAGGGCCGGGCGGACGGTCTGGACCTGCTGCAGGTGGGCCTGCATCATCTGCTCGGCGCGTTCCAGGCGCTGCGGCAGGGCGGCGGGACGCGGGGCGTCCTTGAACTTCACGCACAGATCCTGCGTCGGCTTCAGGCTGGAGCGGGCGGCGTCGGCGAACTTGGTCCAGGCGGCGCGCTGCTGTTCGGTGATGTTCAGCTTCTTCTCCGCATAGGCCAGCTTGCCGGCCAGACGGGCCTCCTGGTCCTCGCACATGCGGGCGAAGTGACGGTCGGGGCCGGGACCGCCGGGCTGCGGACCACCAGCCGGACCACCAGCCGGCCCCCCCTGGGCGAAGACCGGAACGGCCACGCCGAGACCGGCGACCAGCAGGGCGGACGTCAGAAGGGCGCGTTTCATGGTGACAACTCCTCAGTGTTTGGACCGTGCATCACGGTGCTGGCTAAACCCCGGATGGAGGGGGCTTATTCCGTTGGGACGTTGCCGGCTGCATCGCCGCCGCTGTCCCGATGACCAGACAATGGGCGCCGAACGTTGCGGCCGAATGTCCGCAAACCCGCCATTTGGTAACAGAGTGTAACCGCCCGCCCTCCCGTAACCCGGCGTTACACATTTCTCCTTCACCCCCGACGCCCCTCGCCCGATCATGGGAGCCATGGACCGCACGCCCCACCTCCTCGTCGTCGACGACGACCGCGAAATCCGCTCTCTCGTCGCCCAGTTCCTGACCAAGCACGGCTTCCGGGTCACCGGGGTGCGGGACGGGGCGGAGATGATGCGCACGCTCGACGGCGCCCGCGTCGACCTGATCGTCCTCGACCTCATGTTGCCGGGGGAGGACGGCCTGTCGCTCTGCCGCCGCCTGCGCGCCGCGCCGCAGACGGCGCAGACCCCCGTCATCATGCTGACCGCCATGGGGGAGGAGACCGACCGCATCGTCGGGCTGGAGATGGGCGCCGACGATTATCTGGCGAAGCCGTTCAGCCCGCGCGAACTGCTGGCCCGCATCAAGGCGGTGCTGCGCCGCGTCTCCGCCCCGCCGGTGGCGGGCGCCCCGGCGGCGGCCGGCACGGTGTTGCGTTTCGAAGGCTGGTCGCTGGATCTCACCAAGCGGGAGCTGCGGTCGCCCGACGGCGTGCTGGTCCAGCTGTCGGCCGGCGAATACGACCTGCTGGTCGCCTTCGTCGAGCATCCGCAGCGGGTGCTGACCCGCGACCAGCTTCTGGATCTGGCGCGCGGCCGCTCGGCGGTTCCCTTCGACCGCTCCGTCGACGTGCAGGTCAGCCGCCTGCGCCGCAAGATCGAACCCGACCCGGCCGAACCGACCCTGATCAAGACGGTGCGCGGCGGCGGCTATCTCTTCACCCCGTCGGTGACCAGCGGCAGCGTGGCGTCATGACGGCCCGGCCGGACGACATTGCCGGAAAGCCCAAGGCGCCGCATCGCCCATCGGTCCGCCGACGCGCCTTCCGCCGCCTGGGCCTCCGCTTTCCCGACAGCCTCGCCGCGCGCATCGCGCTGACGGTGGTGCTGGCGCTGCTGCTGACCCAGGCGATCAGCGCGCTGGTCTATCTGACCGACCGCAGCGAAGGGCCGCCGATCCATGGGCCGAACGTGCTGGTCCAACGCATCACCGCCATCGTCCAGCTGGTGGAAAGCACCCCGCCGGCGGGCCGCGAGCGGGTGGTGCGCGCCATCGACGATCCGGTCCTGCGGGTGGAGTGGCGCGCCGACCGCCCGCCGCCGCTGCCGACGGAGACCTATTCGAGCAACCGCTTCGACGGGCTGAAACGCCGGCTGCGCGAATCGCTTGACACCCCCGACCGCAACATCCTGGTGGAGGTCCAGCGCCCGCCCCGTGAAGGGGGCCGTGACGACGACCACCATCACCCGCCCTTCATGGGCGACGAGAACCGGCGCTGGGGTCCGCATGTCCGGCTGTCGGTGCGGCTCGGCGACGGGTCCTGGCTGAGCTTCACCGGCGGCGATCCGCTGGCCGGCCCCTTCGGCATCGTCCGTTTCCTGTTCTGGATGGGGGCGGTGGTGGCGGTGATCCTGCTGGTCTCGCTGCTGGCCGCCCGCCGGGTGACGGCACCGCTCGCCGGATTCGCCGCCGCCGCCGAGCGGCTCAGCGTCGACGGCGAGGCCCAGCCCCTGCCCGAGGAAGGCCCGCGCGAGCTGCGCGCCGCCACCCGCGCCTTCAACCGGATGCAGGCGCGGCTCGCCCGCTTCGTCGCCGACCGCACCCAAATGCTGGCGGCGATCAGCCACGACCTGCGCACGCCGATCACCCGCCTGCGCCTGCGCGCCGAGCTGGTCGACGACCCGGAGATGCAGCGGCGGATGCTGGCCGACCTGGACGAGATGGAAGCGATGATCTCCGCCACGCTGGCCTTCGCCCGCGACGATGCCCAGCGCGAGCCGCGCGTCCGCTTCGACCTTGCCGACCTGCTGCAGAGCCTGTGCGACGACCGCGTCGATGCCGGCCACCGCGCCGTCTATGAAGGTCCCGCCCATGTGGTGGCGGAAGGCCGCCCGGTGGCGCTGCGCAGGGCCTTCGCCAACCTGATGGACAACGCGATCAAGTACGGCGGCGGCTTCACCGTTCGGCTGGCGGAGGGGGCGGGCATGGACGGGCAGGCCGGCGGTTCGGCAGGCGGTCAGGGCCGCCAAGCCCTGATCCACATCGACGATGACGGTCCCGGCATCCCGGAGGCGGAGTTCGAGAAGGTCTTCGCCCCCTTCTACCGGCTGGAACGCTCGCGCTCGCGCGATACCGGCGGCGTCGGGCTGGGCCTGTCCACCGCCCGCAGCATCATCCGCGGCCATGGCGGCGACGTGACCCTGTCCAACCGCGACGGCGGCGGCGGTGGGATTGGGGATGGGACCGGGGGCGGCGGGAGTTCGAGCGGCCTGCGCGCGACGGTGACCCTGCCGCTCTGAACCCGGCCGCTCTGAACCCGGCCGCCTCACATCACGTAAAAGCGCGCCTTGACCGTCACCCCTTCCGCCCCGCGCAGGACGGTGCGGTTGCGGCCGCTGCGCTTGGCGAAGTAGAGCGCCTCGTCGGCCTGGGTCATCAGGTCGTTGACCGAGTCGGTGTCCTGAACCAGGCACATGCCGATGCTGACGGTGAAGGCGAAGCTAGCCCCGGTCCCGGTTTCCACCATGAGTTCGGCGGTGGAGCGGCGGATCGCCTCGACCCGCGCAAGCGCCGTCTCCAGGTCGTCGGCAGGCAGGCACAGGCAGAACTCCTCCCCGCCCAACCGACCGAGGAAGCCGCCGTCCGGCACCTGGGCGGCGCAATGGTCGGCGAAGCGCTTCAGCGCGAGGTCGCCGTTGGTGTGGCCGTGGGTGTCGTTGATCGTCTTGAAATGGTCGATGTCGAACATGGCGACCGCCAGCGCGGTCCCGTCCTCCTTCGCGGCGCGATAGGACTGCTCCAGCCGCTCCATGAAGTAGCGGCGGTTCAGGACACCGGTCAGGTAATCGGTGTGCAGCATCTCCACCATCACCCGGTGCATGCGGGTGATGCGCTCGCCGGCCCGCACGCGGGCGCGCAGCATCGACAGGTCGATGGGTTTCGCCAGGAACTCGTCGGCGCCGGAATCGAAGGCCTCGATCCGCCGGGCGGTCTCGGTGTCGCCGGTCATCAGGATGGTGAAGGTGCGGTGCTGGTCGTCCTCCGCCCGGACGTGCCAGCACAGTTCCAGCCCCGTCATCACCGGCATTTCAAGGTCGGTGATCAGGATGTGGATGTCGTGGCTGCGGTAGATCGACAGCGCCTGCGCCCCATCCTCGGCCAGCAGAACCCGGTAACCGTTGCTTTCCAGATCCGCACGAATCTGTTCGCGGAAGTATTCGGAATCGTCAGCGACAAGAATATTTGTTTCCACCGCAACACCCATGCCGTCCGCAAAGAATCCGTGCGGACGGACCTTAGCAAACTTCCCGTCGCGATGGGATGGTGGCGTGGCGACACGCCGCGGTTGATCAGCGGATCAAGCGATCTTCAGCTTTCGAGCATCCGGCGCAGCAGTTCCACGTCTTCGGCGAAGGACGGGTCGGTGGCGCGCAGTTCATCCACCTTCTTGACCGCATGCATGACCGTGGTGTGGTCGCGGCCGCCGAACTTGCGGCCGATCTCCGGCAGGGAGCGGGCGGTCAGCTGCTTGGCCAGATACATGGCGATCTGGCGCGGGCGGGCCACCGCGCGGGCGCGGCGGGCGGAATGCATGTCGGCGACGCGGATGTTGTAATGCTCCGCCACCCGCTTCTGGATCTCGTCGATGGTGACGCGACGGTCGTTGGCGCGCAGCAGGTCGTGCAGCACCTCCTGCGTCGTCTCCAGCGAGATGGAGCGGCCGACCAGCTCGGCATGGGCGACGATGCGGTTCAGCGCCCCTTCCAGTTCGCGCACGTTGGACGTGATCTTGTGAGCCAGGAATTCCAGCACCTTCATCGGAATGCTGGCCTGGAGCGCGTCGGCCTTGGCCTGGAGGATGCCCAGCCGAAGTTCGTAGGTGGTCGGGTGGATGTCGGCGACCAGCCCCCAGCCGAGGCGGGAGCGCAGCCGCTCCTCCATGCCTTCCAGGTCGGACGGGCTCTTGTCGGCGGAGATGATGACCTGCCGGTTCTGGTCGACCAGCGCGTTGAAGGTGTGGAAGAACTCCTCCTGCGTGGAGTCCTTGCCGCTGATGAACTGCACGTCGTCGATCATCAGCACGTCGACCGAGCGGAACTGCTGCTTGAAGGCCATCGTGTCCTTGAAGCGCAACGCCCGGATGAACTGGTACATGAATTTCTCGGCCGACAGGTACAGCACCTTGCGGTTCGGGTCGTTTTTGCGGATCTGCCAGGCCAGCGCGTGCATCAGGTGGGTCTTGCCCAAGCCCACCCCGCCATAGAGGAACAGCGGGTTGAAGGTCACGGTGGTGGCGTCGGCGACGCGCCGGGCGGCGGCATGGGCCAGCTCGTTCGGCTTGCCGACGACGAAATTCTCGAAGGTGAAGCGCGGGTCGAGCGCGGCGGACAGGTCGGACCGGTCCTCCAGGATCGCCGGGACGGCGTTCGGCGACTCGTCCGACGCCCCGCCATAGGAAGCCGAGGTGTAGACGGTCGACGGTGCCGATTCCGAGGAGAAGCCGTTATCGGCCGGACGCGGGGGCGGCGCCGGACGGGGCGCCGGGCGCGACTCGGCGAAACGGGAGTCCTGGGCTCGCGGCGCCGGAGCGGGGCGGTCGTCGCCGTTGTCGTCATTGTCGGCGACCAGCGCCGCAGGCGGGTTGGTGGAGGCGACGATGACGTCGATCGACTGGACTTCCGGATTCTCGCCGGACCAGAGGGCGCGGATGCGGTCGGCATAGTGGGTCAGCACCCAATCGCGCATGAAGCGCGTGGGCACGACGATGCACACCTCGCCGCCGACAAGGCTGGCGACGGACAGCGGCTGAAGCCAGCTCCGGTAGGCGATCTCGCCGACCTCTTCCTTCAGGCGTCCGCGAATGCGCGCCCACTGCTGATCCAACGACACGCCGACCGACAT